>JAZSCE010000022.1:0-6480 GCA_045602725.1 Faecousia sp.
GGCCATACCGCCGGTGGCGGCGCCGTCACCGATGACGGCGACTACATTGTAATCATCGCCCATCAGAGTCCTTGCCCGTGCCATACCCAATGCGATAGAAACGGAATTGGATGCGTGACCGGCTACAAAAGCGTCAGTGTCGCTTTCGCTGGGCTTGGGAAATCCGGCGATACCGCCAAATTGACGAAGCTGCGCAAAATCCGCCTGGCGGCCGGTCAGCAGCTTATGGACATAAGACTGATGACCAACATCAAAAACCAGACGGTCTTTATTAGTATTGAATACGGTTTCCAATGCCACAGTCAGCTCCACAACGCCCAAATTTGAGGCTAAATGGCCACCGGTCTTGGAGATGTTGCTGATGAGGAACTGCCGGATCTGTACGCAAAGCTCGTGACGCTCTTTGGCGCTAAGTGCGGTCAGGTCACTGTGGCCGTGGATGTTCTGCAGAATATTCAAAACAATACACAACCTATCATTTCTTTTTCTTTCCAAGCTGCGGGAAATTGTGCAGCCAGTAGATGATCTTTCCAACAGTGTGGACAATATTGGTAGAGGAATTTACTGCAAAGGACTTGCCGATGGCTTTACCGCCGACGGTCAGACCTGCGACCAGCGCCGACATCAGCAAGGTGACCATACGAGGCCAGCTAAATTCAAAATTATGCAGCACCTGAACGGCAATGGTAGCGGATGCAGAACCGGAAACGACACCGCAGATATCGCCCACAACGTCGTTACAGATGGAGCTGACCTTATCAGCCTTACGAAGCAGATTGATGGACTCTTTTGCACCGGGTACTTTTCTTGCCGCCATTGCGTGGAAAGGCGTTTCATCAGCGGAGGTTACAGAAACGCCAATGATGTCGAAAATAATACCGATCAGGATGATAATCAGCAGAATCACAAATGCCACAAGGATAGAACTGCCATCCATAACCTCCTCGGAGATCAGGGAGATCAGCGCCGATACAAGGATGGTCACAAGGAAGATGGTAACTACCCATTTTACGTTTTCGTTTTTCTGCTTTTTTATGGTGCTTGGGTCAGATTTAGACACAGGAATTACTCCTTTGATATGTTAAGTGAGACGGTAGCAAACAGGATAAATCTTACGGCTTAGGTCGGGTTGGTTTTCCCCATACAGAACCTGCCGTTGCCGCACAGGCCGTTTCCGTTTGATCCGTATGTTCAAGTGTCGCCAACATGACTACCCGATAGCCACTTAGTCCGTACTGTAATCCCCTGCTTGCCCAATTACGACAGCCTAGGTGATTTCCACTGCAGAACAAACCAAATCTTAGCCTCTTTTGCAAGGATGATTTCCAGAAGCGCTATCACCTGGTGCTATGGCCGTAGCACACAGATGCTTGTCATCTTTCCCAACATACTCACTCAAGGCAGGCTACACTGCACGTAGCACACGATTCTGTGCACCACTTTGCAGGTTCTTACCGGATTCGTACGCGAAGAGGCTTCCACGTGCTGGAGTTCTCAACTTCGTCGCACAAGGTTCCGGTCTCCACGGAAGCTGGGTCGTATGCTCCATGCCATTGGAGCGCGCCCAGGATCCTTAACCCCCAGCATCCACCCTAAACTGGGCGTAAAAAGCAGACACCAGGGACTTCATCGATGTGCCCTTCATAGGATTTTTAGGCCCTACCTGGAAGAGGCCGTTCTGACTAGGATACTGCACCGTCAAAATGTATATTATCACATAATTTATGAATATACAAGTATGCATTATAAATTTTTTATAGTAAAAATTAAGAAATCCGCCCTGATTTTCAGGGCGGAATCTCATATGTTCAAAAAATGATCCTCCACAATATCGCTGTGGGTGATGACGATATCAATGTCTTTCAGTTCTTCCTTCGTGAAGAAGCGGAGCGCTTTGGATTCCGCGCTGATGCGAAGTGATGGCTCTTCCTCCAGCTCGAGAGCGAATACCACAATCACCATTCGCCAAACGCTGCCGTCCTGATAGGCTGCAATGCGGCCCGGCTCACCGTAAACACCCAGCTTTTGCAGCTGCTCCTTCTTCACTCGGATACCCAGCTCCTCATAAATTTCCCGGGCAATGGCCTGCAACGGCGTTTCGTATTTCTTTACACCACCGCCCACTAAGCCCCAGGTGTCGCTGTCCCGGCGCTTTTCCAGCAGCAGCTTACCCTTACAGGTCAATATCACATTGGCGCCTAAATGGGCCGGCATAGTGGTTTTGGGCGCATTTTTGGGATCGCCCCGATAGAATTTTACAATGGACACAGCATTGCCTCCCTAAAAAGGTTGTAAATACATTATACAGCAATTTTGTTTGGATTTCTACCCTAAAATTCATCAGGCACGGGTTTTGTGATACCTGTCCGTCTAGCTTTATCCAGACCGCCGGACATGTGGCCGTCAGGATCCTGGGCAAATTTCGCCCTTCGGATGATCTCCTCGCCGAATTTATCCCGCAGAGCGTCCACCGTTTCATCCAGCCGGATTTTGCGCTCATAGCGCTCCGGGCTCATCCCGGAGAACAGATCATATTGCTGGTAGGGCTCATTAGAAAGACGGGTCATCTGCACGCCCAATTGTCGCAGCGGTGTGACCCGATCCCACAGCGCATCAAAGACACCGCAGGCGGCATCAAAGATCTCACTGGTGATATTCGTAGCGCCCGGCAGCACTGCTTGATGGGATGCGTGTGAAAAGTCATTGGTGCGAATATGGATGCTGATACAGCGGCCGCATTTATCGTCCTTGCGCATTCTGGCGGCTACGGTTTCGCATAGGCTCAGCAGTACCTGATGGGCTTGCTCTGCAGTAACGATATCCTTGGGTGTGGTAATGGAATTGCCGTAGCCTTTGTTCTCCTGAGGCTCGGGGGTAACGGCGTCCGCGTTGCGGCCGTTGGCGAAATGCCATATGGTCTCACCGTGCTTTCCCATACGTCTGCGCAGGATGGAAACATCCGCTTTTGCCAGGTCGCCAATGGTGTATATTCCGTATACTTTCAATTTTTTCTCAGTTGCCGGACCGACCAAAAACAGATCACGAACCGGCAGCGGCCACATCTTTTCCTCCATTTCCTCCCGAAAAAGGGTATAGACCTTATTGGGCTTTTCAAAATCGCCTGCCATTTTGGCCAGCAGCTTATTGCTGGAAATACCGATATTGACGGTAAAGCCCAGCTCGTCATTGATCCGCTGGCGCATTTTTTCCGCAGCCAACCGGGGGCTGCCGAAAAGCCGCTCTGTACCGGTCATATCCACCCAGGCTTCATCAATGGAATACTGCTGCACCTGAGGGCTGAATTGCCGCAGCAGCTCCACAAAATGGCGGCTGGCTTCCACATACAGCGGATAATCCGGCGGCACCACCTTGAGCTGGGGGCATTTTTCCAATGCCTGAAAAAGCGGCTCACCGGTCTGTACGCCGAATTTCTTTGCTGGGGTACTTCTGGCCAATATAATGCTGTGCCGGGACTCCTTATCCCCTGCTACCGCCGAGGGAATCTCTCGTAAATCTTCAGTTTCGCCCAGCACTTTAACCCGGTAGGCTGCCGACCAGCTTAAAAAAGCGGAATTGGCATCCACATGGAAAATCACACGCTGTGCCATATCAATACACCCTCCTGAAAAAGCACCAGCTATGGGTGCGAATGGTATATTTCAGCTCGAAAAGCCACTGCTTCCCTGCCACTTGGGCCTTACACAGAAAGATCTGCGCTTCGATACCGACGAACTGGATGGGCTTTACGCTGATGATTTCGTCAATGTCCACCCGCAGCAGCTGATGCTGCTCATCCTCCATACGCAGCCGCAGTGGCCGGATATCGCCATTTGCGCTGCAGACAGATATGACATCTATCGGTTGATTGCTCATATCCGGGCCACCTCCTTGTGTTTTCTTAATTATAGCACATTTGTTCGCCTTATGCAAGAGGATTTTCATATTGCCAGTTCTTTTTATATTTGGTATAATGATGAAAAGAAAGGATGGCAAGGTAATGATCGAGCTGAGAAAGATCCGCGACGGTGACCAGGAAGCGTTTTTGGATATCCTGACCGATAAAAAAGTGAATAAAACTTATATGCTGCCTGATTTTGCTGCGAAAAATGACGCACTTCCCCTGTTTAATAGATTGCAGGTCCTATCCAATGATGGAAGTCGCTTTGTCCGCTGCATCAGCTGTGATGGTTTGGCAATCGGGTTTCTAAACGATGTAGAAATCAAAGATGGCAGGATCGAGCTGGGGTATGTGATTCATCCGCAGCAGCACAACAAGGGCTATATGACAGCAGCGCTGAGGCTTGCAATTGCGCAGCTGTTTGATATGGGCTATCAGGAAATAGTCTGCGGCGCATTTGAAGGCAATGATGCCAGCATCCGTGTGATGCAAAAAAGCGCAATGGTACCGCTCCCCTGCTCCGACACCGTAGAATATCGCGGACAAACGCACAGATGTATCTATTACGCCATCAAAAAGGAGAAAAACGATGCTTAAATACCGCTGCCTGGTACTGGACCACGATGATACCGTAGTGCAGAGCGAAGCTACGGTCAACTATCCCTGCTTTTGCCGCTATCTTGAGCAATACCACCCCGGAACGGTCTATCCCCTGTCGGAATATATTGCCGATTGCAGCAAAATGTCCTTTACAGAAATGTGTAAGATCCGATTTGGTATGGATGAAGCGGAGCTGAAGCAGGAATATCAATTCTGGCAGGATTATGCCCGTGAGCATATTCCGGAACCGTTTCCCGGCATGAAAGAGCTGCTGCATCGCTATCGCAAGGCCGGCGGAAAGATCTGCGTGGTGTCGATGTCCTCCCGGGATAGTATTCTTCGGGATTATCGCACCCACTATGACCTGGAGCCGGATGTGATCTACAGCTGGGAGCTGCCGGAAGACAAGCGCAAGCCAAGCCCCTGGTCGCTGGCTCAGATCCGCAAGGAATTCGGTCTTAAGCCAGAGGAAATGCTGGTTGTGGATGATATGAAATTTGCGGTCGGTATGGCAAGGGCTGCCCAAAGCCCAATTGCATTTGCAGCCTGGGGGCGGCAGAGCTTTCCGGAGGTCTGCCGGGAGATGGAATCGCTGTGCGATTTTACCTTTTATACGGTAAAGGCTTTTGAGAATTTTCTGTTTGATTAACTTGACAGCCGTGGTATAATACTCGAAGTAATGGAGGTGAGACCTTGGGAACTGAATCAATTAAAGTGATGGCCCGGAATCGGGAAGCCAGCCACGAATACTTCATCGAAGAAGAGATGGAAGCTGGCATTGAGCTGATGGGTACCGAGGTCAAATCGATCCGTGCTGGTACGCTGAACCTGAAGGATGCCTGGTGTGGCATTAAGAACGGAGAGCTTCTGATCAATCAGATGCACATCTCCCCCTATGACCACGGCAACCGCTTCAACCCCGATTCCCGCAGACCCCGCCGCCTGCTGATGCACAAGCGTGAGATCATGCGGCTGTACGGCAAGGTGAAGCAGGACGGCTATTCCCTGATCCCCTTGAGTGTCTACTTTAAGGGTAGCAGGGTTAAGGTCAAGATTGGCCTATGCAAGGGCAAAAAACTGTATGACAAGCGGCAGGCTGCAGCCGAGCGTGATGCAAAGCGGCAGATTGACCGTGCAATGAGAGAGAGGTACTGATTATGGCAAATCCTACTTTTAAGATCACAATGGAAAACGGCGGCGTGATCGGGGGTGAACTGTATCCCGAGATCGCACCCCAGAGCGTGTATAATTTCATCGATCTTTGCAATCATAATTTTTATGACGGCTTGATCTTCCATCGTGTCATCCCCGGCTTTATGATTCAGGGCGGCTGCCCGGAAGGAACCGGTATGGGTGGCCCCGGCTACTGCATTAAGGGCGAGTTCTTCTTCAACGGTGTTAAGAATGAACTGAAGCATAAGCGTGGCGTTCTGAGTATGGCACGCTCCTCTTCCCCCAACTCTGCCGGCTCTCAGTTCTTCATTATGCACGCCGATGCCAAGCATCTGGACGGCCAGTACGCAGCGTTCGGTAAGGTTACATCCGGCTTGGAGGTTGTAGATGCAATTGCTTCTACCAAGACCGGTATGCAGGACCGTCCTGTGGCGGAGCAGAAGATCGCATCCATCACCGTGGATACCAAGGGCGAGACTTATCCCGAGCCCAAGAGATTGGCAGATCCCTACGGTAGATTCTAATTTGTTAATGCCCGGGGCTTAATGCCCCGGAGCTACCCATATGGGGCCGTACTGGTTTCGACGGGGGTAGTGAGGCTGGAATAGCGGGTCGTGGCACCTGACCACGATAAAACGGGTAACTTTTTAAATTTAACTGACAACAATACTGTTGCTCTGGCTGCCTAATTAGGCGCCCATCCGCCCCGGAAGGTCCACGAGCCGGGCTCGGGTGTGATCGAAGTGGAGACCGTGAGTGCGTTAAGCTTTGCGCGCACCACGCATAATGAAGCTACTAAGTCCCGAAGG
>JAZSCE010000023.1:0-8648 GCA_045602725.1 Faecousia sp.
GACTGCAAGAAGGCTCTTGAGGCCACCGACGGTGATATGGAAAAGGCAGTCGAATGGCTGCGTGAGAAGGGCCTGGCCAAGGCTGCCAAGAAGGCTGACCGCATTGCTGCAGAAGGCATCGCTTATGCTACCGTTATCGACAGCGTCGGCGTTATCATCGAGGTCAATGCTGAGACCGACTTTGCTTCCAAGACCGATGCTTTCAAGGATCTGGTTGCAAATCTGGCTACCATCGTTGCTACCGGTGCTCCCGCTGACGTAGACGCTCTGAAGGCTTGCACCTATTCCGGCACCAACCTGACCGTCACTGAGATCATGCAGGAGAAGGTCATGTCCATCGGCGAGAATATGCAGATCCGCCGTTTCGACCGCTTTGCTACCAACACCTCCGTCGCTTATGTTCACATGGGCGGCTCCCACGGTGTCCTGGTCAACCTGGCTGTTGAGGGCGACATCGACGCTACCGAGATCGGTAAGAACGTGGCTATGCAGATCGCTGCTATGGGCGCTAAGTACTGGGATAAGAGCATGGTTCCCCAGGCTGATGTTGACAAGGAAATGGCAATTCAGGTTGCTATGATGGACAACGATCCCAAGATGGCTAACAAGCCCGCAGAGGTCAAGGAAAAGATCGCTGCCGGTAAGATGAATGCCTTCTTCAAGGAAATGTGCCTGCTGCAGCAGGAGTTTGTCCGCGCCGACCTGTTTAAGGGCGATGTGGCTGGCTACATTGCTGACGCAGCTAAGAAGCTGGGCGGCAAGGTTACCTTCGTGGATGCTATTCACTACATCAAGGGTGAAGGCATTGAGAAGAAGGAAAAGAACTTCGCTGACGAAGTTGCAGCTCAGATTGCAAACGCTGGCAAGTAATTCTTAGATATGAAAACTCCCCAACCATTCGGTTGGGGAGTTTTTTGCTATTTTTAGATTTTCAGCTCTACGCCGCCTTGGGGACGGATGGAGAGGGGATGGCAAGCGCCTTCACCCAGCACAGCGTCGATCTGCGCCAGGAAGGAATCCAAAATCGCCAGGGGAACAAATGCCTGCACCGTACCGGCGAAGCCGCCGCCGTGGACGCGGTAGGCACCCTGACCCTGCAAAGCGTGGCGGCACAGCGCCAGCGCTATGGCGACCTCCTGATGGGCGGTGCTTCCGGTGGGGATCACATTCTGTAAGTACATATAGGAGGATTGGCCACTTTCCGTCACCAGCTTCAGAAAGGTGTCGAAATCGCCCTGCTCCAGAGCGGCAACCTGCCTGACTACCCGGGCATTATCCTCGAATACGTGGATGGCGCGCATTACCGCCCGATCGCCGCATTGCTTCCGGACGGCAGGAAGGCTTGCGTAGAATTCCGCTTCGTCTACCTGGGTCAGCACTTCCTTGCCAAAGTAGCCGGCAACAGCCTTCAGTTCGCCGGGAATGGCGGAATATTCGTCGGTCAGGTCGGCATGGTCAGCGCCGCTGTCGATGATGCACAGGGCATAGCCGCAGGCGGTGAAATCAAAATCTATTTTGCGGATCCGGGGATTTGCCTTGTCCGCAAAATCAATGGTAACCAGGTTGCCCACCGCAGAGGCGGTCTGATCCATCAGACCGCAGGGTTTGCCAAAAAATACATTTTCCGCATACTGGCCGATGGCGGCAACCTCCGGCGCAGAAACCCTGGCATCGAAGAACAGATGGTTGATGATGGTGCCGATCAGCACCTCGAATGCAGCGGAGGAGCTAAGGCCGGAGCCGGGAAGGACCGTGGAGGTTACGTATGCATCGAAGCCTTCGACCTTACAGCCCAGCTCCGCAAAGCGGGCAGCAACGCCACGAATCAGGGCAGGGGTGGTGTTCTTTTCGGATTCTACCGGGGTAAGCCGGGAAAGCTCCACTTCGCTGAGGGGATAGCCCTGAGAAAGCACCCGGATTATGCCGGTATTGTTCAGACGGACAGCCGCCCGGGTGTCCAAATTGACAGCGGCAGCCAGTACACGGCCTCTTTGATGGTCGGTATGGTTACCACCGATTTCCGTCCGGCCGGGGGCAGAGAAATAGCGCTCCGGCGCACCGCCAAAGGCAGCGGAAAAGCCTGCATCCAAAATATTACGCTCGTCAGCATTGAGCAGGAGATCAGCCATAAAAAAGTTCCTCCCTTGGAGATTTTCTTTAATTATACACCGCTTTTGCAAAAAAAGCAACAAAGGGCGCGCCGTTTGGCACGCCCTTTTGAAATATTACTGGATATCCTTGCCTGCGAAAAACTTTTTCAGCGGTACGAACAGCACAGCAGCCACAGCCAGCGCCAGCAGCATACAAGGCAGCATATAGGTGCCGTTGTAGACCAAGGAGTACAGCTGGGCATCGTCAAACATACCGATGCCGGGAATTTCGGTGGGTGCATAGATGCGGTACACCGTCACACCGCTGATATAGTGGATGATGAATCTGCCAATGCAGCCAACCACAATGCCGGGGAAGATGCTCCAGCTCTTGCCCTTAAAAAGGCCGGCCAGGCCCAAAGGCGTGAAAGCCAGAATATAGTCCAGGATCATAGATTGCCAGCCCCAGGCGTAAGCATTGTCAAACAGCAGCTGCGAAATGCCGAATACCAGGCCGGCCAGCAATCCCTTGCCCAAGCCCCAACGGACTGCGTACAGGCAGATGGGGAACATAGCGAAGGTGATGGAGCCGCCGTTGGGCAGATCGGGGAACAGCTTGATGAGGCTGAGGATGAATGCCAGGGCCACCATAATGGCGCCCTCGCACAGCGCACGGATGTGCAGGTGGGTTTTGCTTGTACTGGTTTCCATAGGATATTCCTTTCCGGGCGTTTTGCCCAAACAAAAAAAGTATCGCATTGCAAACCCGTCCAGGTGCAATGCGATACCGGAATATCCCATATGTGCATCTTTCCCTACGACGGTACTGACCGTATCAGGTTCACGGGTCTGGGCCACATAGCCCACTCTCAGCCGGATACGTCCGGCTCCCCGAAGACTTTGGTTATTGTGCGATCTAGGAATAGTATAGCAAAGTTTGACGAAATGTCAAGCCATCTGTGTGCTGAGCTCCGTACCGCCGAGAATGTGGAAATGCAGATGGGGAACCGTTTGGCCGGCATCCTGACCGCAGTTGGACACCACGCGGTAGCCGCCTACCAGGTGCTCCTGGGCAGCGATGATGGGGATGATTTCAAAAATGTGGGAGATCACAGCGCTGTTTTCGGCGGTGATGCCGTCAACAGAGGGGATGTGGGTCTTGGGAATCACCAAAATGTGGGTGGGTGCCATAGGCGCAATATCCCGGAAAGCCAGGATGGTTTCATCCTCATAAACCTTGGTGGAGGGGATCTCCCCAGCAACGATCTTACAGAACAGACACATAAATATTACCTCCTCAGATAATGCCGAACACGGCGAATACGCCGGCACTGGCAAGATACATAATAACACCTGCAATCGCAACGCCCAAAGTAACAGCGACGGTGGTGGACTTGATGCCCATATTCAGGAAGCTGGCAGCCAAAGTGCCGGTCCAGGCGCCGGTACCCGGCAGGGGAATGCCTACGAACAGCATCAGCGCCACGAACAGACCGCCACGGCCTGCTGTTGACACCAATTTTTGACCGCCCTTTTCGCCTTTTTCCAGGCAGAAGCGGAAGAATTTGCCAATGTACTTTTTATCTGCGCCCCAAATGAGAATTTTACGGGCGAAAAAGTAAATGAAGGGAACGGGAATCATATTACCCAGCATACATACCAGCAGGGATGGAACGGCAGGCAGACCAAAGCCGGTGGCCATAACCACCGCACCACGCAGCTCGATCAAAGGCACCATCGAAACCAAAAAGATGAGCAGGTACTTTTTGAACATTGGAATCCCCCTTTTTGCGCATTTTTTTCATTGTATCACATATTTGGGCATCGCGCAACGAAAAATCCTCGGACAATGGGTTAAGTTTTGCTTAAAACTGTCGTGCGGTTTTCCCGGGGAAGGGCGCAATTCGCTAATTTTCCCATTTCCCGGAAAGTACAATGAAAGCGAGAAATGCAAAGGAGGTATGGTTATGCAATGCCAAAAACTGAAAACCTATATGGAAACCGGGCGAGTAATCTTCCTGCCCATCCGGGTGATTCGTCCCAATCCGGCCCAGCCCAGGAAAATATTCTTGGAAGATGCCCTGTCGGATCTGGCGGCATCGATCCGGCAGCACGGCATTTTGCAGCCGCTGTCGGTACGGCGGGTGGACAACACTTATGAATTGATCGCCGGGGAGCGGCGACTGCGGGCAGCGCAGCTGGCAGGGCTGTCGGATGTGCCCTGCATTGTGATGAATATGGATGATAAAGAGTCGTCTATGGCAGCGATGATCGAAAATCTGCAGCGGCAGGATCTGGATTTTATCGAGGAGGCCCAGGGGATTGCCCGGCTGATGGATCTGCACTGTATGAGCCAGGAGCAGGTGGCAAGACTCTTGGGGAAAAGTCAGAGCGCGATTGCCAACAAGCTGCGGATTTTGCGCCACTCCGAACCGGTTTTGCGCCTTCTGCGGCAGTATGATCTGACCGAGCGCCACGCCAGAGCGCTGCTGCGGTTGCCAACAGAGCCGGAAAAAATGGCCGCTCTCAGCGTGATCACGCGCCTTTCAATGAGTGTGGCACGAACGGAAAGCTACATAGAAAGCCTTTTGGCGCAAAAGGACGGAAAAGCGGCAAAGGTGAACGTGGATTCCTTCCTGAATTCCCTTCGGCAGACCCTGCAAAAGATCCAGCTTTCCGGCATTCCGGCGGTTTCCGAGCATCGGGAGACCGACAGCCAAATCGTGCTGACAATTACGATTCCAAAATAGTAAAAAAATTTGTTGCTAACGCAACTTTTTTACGCAAAAGTGATTGCAAAAATATAGAAATGTGCTATAATGCGCTTTAGTGACGAAAAGAAAAAGAAAGGGAAAGCGTATGATATTCGGAAAGCACATTAACCGGTATTATCTCAAACACGCCATTGCCATATTCTTTGGCTTGGTAGCGCTGATCGTTGTTGATGTTTTGCAGCTGGAGATCCCCAGACTGTACCAAATGGTCATCAACGGTATCAACGAAGGCCATGTTGACGGCGTGCCTTTCAATTTAACATTTTTGGTAGATAAGATCTGTATGCCCATGGTGATCATCGTTTTGCTGATCGTGCTGGGCCGCTTTTTGTGGCGTATCTGCTTCTTCAGCTCCGGTATCCGGGCAGAGGCTGATCTGCGCAACCGGATGTTTGACCGCTGCAAGGATCTGTCCCAGGAGTTCTATCACAGGAACAATGTGGGCAGCCTGATGAGCCTTTACACCAACGATTTGGAGACCTTTCAGGAATGCTATTCCTGGGGCGTTATGGAGTGCTGTGATGCGGCGTTCCTGGGTGCGCTGGCCATCATCAAAATGTGGAAAATGAATCCGCTGCTGACCGGCTTCGCGCTGATCCCTATGGCCTGCCTGATGGGCGCCAGTATCATTGTCGGCAACTGGATGAGCGATAAGTGGGAGCGTCGGCAGGAGGCATTTTCCAATCTTTCCGACTTTGCGCAGGAGAGCTTCTCCGGCATCGCGGTTATCAAGGCTTTCGTTAAGGAAGGCAAAGAGCTGTGGGCCTTCAAGAAGCTGAGCAAGGAAAATGAGGATGCCAATGTTGCCTTTGCCAAGGGCTCTGTTTTGTTCCGCATCCTGGTTATGACCTTTGTGGAAAGTGTTATTTGCATTATTTTGGGCTACGGCGGCTACCTGGTTTGGAACGGCACCTTCAATGCCGGCCAGCTGATGGAGTTCATTGGCTATTTCAATGCCATCATTTGGCCGATCCTGGCAGTTGCCGACCTGATCGATATGACCTCCCGTGGCCGTGCATCGGTAAAGCGTATCAGCGAGCTTTTGGATGCTAAGCAGGATGTGGTGGATCGTGAGGATGTAAAGCCCTTGGGAGAGATCCGTGGCGATATCGAATTCAGAAATCTGGACTTCCAATATCCCGATGGAGAATTCAATGCGTTGCACAATGTATCCTTTAAGATCAACGCCGGTGAAAGCATTGGCTTGGTTGGTCGCACCGGCTCCGGCAAGACCACGCTGGTGGACCTGATCCTTCGTACTTATAATGTGCCGGACGGCACCATCTTTATCGACGGCCACGATGTGAACACGGTTCCCATCAAGGATATCCGGGCAGGCTGTGCCTATGTGCCGCAGGACAATTTCCTGTTCTCCGATACCATCGCCAACAATATCGGCTTTGCCGCGGAGGACACGAAGGGCGACAGTATCATCAATGCTGCGAAAATGGCAGATGTGGACGGCAATATCCGGGAATTCAGTCAGGGCTATGAAACCGTTTTGGGTGAGCGGGGTGTTACCGTTTCCGGTGGCCAAAAGCAGCGTATCTCCATCGCCCGCGCTCTGCTCAAGGATGCGCCTATCCTGATTTTGGATGACTCCGTTTCTGCTGTTGACACCAAGACGGAGCATACCATTCTTTCCAATCTGCGCGCTACCCGCCAGGGCAAGACCACCATTCTGATCGCCCACCGCATTTCTACCATCGAGCAGATGGACAAGGTGCTGTTTATTGACGACGGTACGGTGGCGGCCTTCGGCACCCACCAGGAGCTGCTGACCAGCTGTGACGAGTACCGCAAGATGGTGGAGCTGCAGCGCCTGGAAGAGGAAGGAGGCGAGCATCACAATGGATAAGTATTTGCCTGTTCTCATTGTCGGTGCCATCATCGGCATCTTTACAATTGCCTTCCTGATCGCCTATGCAAAGATGCGCCGGGACAAGACAATGCAGGAATTCCAGCGAAATATGCCGGATTCCGTTATCATTAAGCGACTGCTGCGCTATGGCAAGCCCTATTTGGCCCAGTTTATTCTGGTGTTTGTCATTATGCTGCTGTCCATTGCCTACGATCTTCTGTCCCCCATTTTGGTGGGCGAGATTCAGAACCTGATCAAGGTCGACTTTGCACTTAGCAAGCTGTTCTGGATGGTGGGCGCCTATGCTACGGTGCTGGTGGTTTCTATGGTCAGTATGTACCTGCAGACGATGCTTCTGCAGAAGATCGGCCAGAAGATACTGTCGGACCTTCGCGAGGATTTGTTTTCCCATATCGAGGGCCTTTCTCACGAGCAGCTGAACAACATTCCTGTTGGCAAGCTGGTCACCCGTGTGACCAATGATACCGAAGGCATCTGCCGGATGTTTACCAATGTGCTGGTTACCCTGATCAAGAATGTGATGGTCATTGCCGGCGTGCTGGTGGCGATGCTGTTTGTCAATTACGCAATGACCCTGGTGGTGCTGTGCTTTGTGCCTTTTTTGGCGCTGTTCACATTCATCTTCCAGAAGTTTTCCCGAAAGGCCCACCGGGCCGTTACCGACTCCCGTACGGAGCTGAATACCTTCCTGTCTGAAAATCTGTCCGGTATGAAGATCACGCAGGTCTTTAACCGGGAGCAGGAGAAGCTGGCGGCTTTCATTGAGCGTAGCAATCATCAGAAAAAGGCTATGTTCAGGCGGATGTTTGTATCCAGCATTTTCCGGCCTATGGTCTACATGATGCATATCAGCTGCGTGATGTGTCTGCTGTATTTTGGCTCCAAGGGCTATATCGAGGACACCCGCTTCCTGGGGCAGGCCATTACCTCCGGTACAGTGGTTACCTTCTATCTGTATGCCAGCAAGTTCTTTGATCCCATTCAGACGCTTTCTGAGTATTTTGATTTGCTGCAGTCGGCATTTGCCTCTGCGGAAAAGATTTTCACCATTATGGATATGATCCCCGAGGTGGTGGATGATCCCGATGCCATCGAGCTGGAGGAGGTCAAGGGTGAAATTGAGTTTAAGGATGTCTGGTTCTGCTACAAGCCCGATGAGTGGGTGCTGAAGGGTGTTTCTTTCCACGTAATGCCCAAGCAGACGGTAGCCTTCGTTGGCTCTACCGGCTCCGGCAAGACCACGATCCTCAGCCTGATCTGCCGCAATTATGACATCCAAAAGGGTCAGATCCTGATCGACGGCATCGATATCCGCAAGATCAAGATCTCCTCACTGCGCCGTCATTTCGGCCAAATGCTGCAGGATGTGTTCCTGTTCTCCGGTGATATCCGCAGCAATATCCTGCTGCGCAAGGAAGGCGTTTCCGATGAAGAGGTTATGGAAGCCTGCCGCTATGTCAATGCGGATTCCTTTATCAGCAAGCTGGAAAAGGGCCTGGATGATGTGGTTCGTGAGCGTGGCAATAATTTCTCTGCCGGCCAGCGGCAGCTGCTGTCCTTTGCCCGTACCATTATCCACAAGCCCAGTGTAATGATTTTGGACGAGGCCACGGCAAATATTGACACCGAAACCGAGCTGCTGATCCAGGACTCTCTGGAGAAGATGAAAAATATCGGCACGATGTTGATCGTTGCTCACCGCTTGAGCACCATTCAGCATTCCGACAACATCATCCTCCTGTCCCACGGACAGATCATCGAGCAGGGCAACCATCAGGAGCTGCTGCACAAAAAGGGCAGATACTATCAGCGCTACAGCCTGCAATTTACCAAGCAGCAAATACAGAACAGCTAAACAAACCCGCCGGGAGTTTTCCCCTGGCGGTTTTTTCTTGTCATAAA
>JAZSCE010000024.1:0-13114 GCA_045602725.1 Faecousia sp.
TTCCAGTATATTCTCCTGGCCCCACATAAAGTAAATGTCCTTGCCATCGGAACGGGCGATGATGGTGGAACATTCGTCCGTACGCAGAACCATAGCCTCCGCATCCCGCAGCCGGGACAGAGGATCTTCGTGAGGATGGCCGTAGGAATTATCCTTGCCGCAGCTAATGACAGCGTAGGTGGGCATAACCTCCCGCAGGAAGCGGTAACCGGTGGAGCTTTCGCTGCCGTGATGACCAACCTTCAGCACATCGGCCTTCAAGTCGGCGCCGCTATCTACCAAATCGTTTTCTGCGATGCGTTCCATATCGCCGGTCAGCAGGAAGCGATTGTCGCCGTGCTGCACCATCAGCACCAGGGACAGATTGTTGATGTCATCATATTCCCTGACAGGACCCAAAACGGTGATGGTTGCCTTACCCAGGGTAAAGACCTGACCGACTTTGGGCTGCTGCACTTCCAGCCCACGATGGCTGACACTTTTCAGAAAGCTGCGGACAACATTTGTATCGTTGGGAATGACAGAGGACCAAACCGCATCCGTCGGGATTGTGTCAATGACATCGGTTAGTCCGCCAATGTGATCTTCGTGGGGATGGGTCGCCACCACCAGATCCAGCTTCGCAACACCCTGCATCATTAAGTAAGTTGCCACAGCTGTGCCGTCGCTGACATTGCCGCCATCGATCAGGGCAAATTTGCCGTCACTTTCCAGCAGGATGCTGTCTGCCTGACCCACATCGATAAAATGTACCCAAAGCTGTTCCTGAACCGGCGGAACAACATTTCCGCTGGGCTTTGCGGTGCAGCCGCAAAGCAGCAGGCTGACCAGCAGTAAAATTGCAAGTAATTTTCTCATTTGCGACCCTCCACAGTAAGGTTTTTATTATTTTTCGCCTTTTTCTGCTGCGCCAGCCAAATGCTCATCACAAACCGATGAGGCACAAGCTTCACAAGCAGCACCTGACCCTTAATGGGAAGGCCGTGGACGGAATAGTCCTTTTTGGTTTTATACAGATCCTTAAGACCGGTGGCTACCACATCACTGGCTTCGTACAAGTGGTTATAATACTGCACTTCGCCATCGTTGGTCTGACAGGCGTGGTTAAAAAATTCGGTCTTTACCCAGCCAGGGTTCATTGCCATTACCCGGATGCCGTCTTTTTTTAGCTCCCTGCTGATGGCCCGGGAATAGCTGAGGACGAAGGCTTTGGTGGCGCCATAGGTGGCGATGTAAGGCACGGGCTGGAAGGCGGAAAGGCTGTCCAGCTGCAGAATGTGGCTGCCACGGTGCATATAGGGCAGGGTGATCCGGGTCATCATTACCAGCGCCTTGCAGTTTAGATCCAGCATATGGCAATCGTCGATGGGATCGACCTTGCGGAAATCGCCGAATTTACCGAAGCCGGCAGCGTTGACCAGCAGCTTCACGTTGGGCTTTTCCACTTCCAAAATGGCAGCAAACTTGGAAAAGCTTTCGCTGTCTACAAGATCCAGCACGATGGGCCGGACGGGGACGGTGGATTCCGCTTTCAGAGAATCCAACGCGGCTTGCCGCCGGGCGATTACCCAAATTTCATCCACGCTGACATAGTTTTTTAGCTGCAGGACGAATTCCCGTCCCATACCGGAGGATGCACCGGTTACAATGGCAATGTTCATAAAATCAACCTCTTTCTATAAGCAAAGGGCGACGGTTTTCTCCGTCGCCCTTTGGGTGCTAGATGACAGGCCCTGCGGCTTTTAGCTGCTTCATCGGTGCAAGGGTAGAGATGGCATGCTTGTAGATCATCTGCTGCCGTCCCTCACTGACCAAAACCACCACGAAGCTGTCAAAGCCGACGATGGTCCCACGGAGTTGGAAGCCGTTCATCAGAAACAGCGTAACCGGCACCTTGTCCCGGCGCACCTCCTGAAGAATGGCATCCTGCAAATAGATATTGTCTGACATATGTATCCCTTCTTTCTTTGAAATGACATACATATGTTAGCATTTTTTAATTGTCGAATTCGTAAATAAGCTGTCGGGCGCTCTCCAAAATTTTCCCGAAATCGTCACCTGCGTTGCGAATCAGCCAATGCATTTTGCTGTTCCGGCGAAACCAGGTCAGTTGCCGCTTGGCGTAATGGCGGGAAGAGAGCCGAACCTGGTCGGCCGCTTCCGAAAAGGTGATCTTTCCGTCCATCGCATCGATGAATTCTTTGTAGCCGATGGCTTGCATTGCGGTGCATTTGGCAGGAATGCCCTCTCTGAGAAGCGTGACGATCTCCTGGATCAAACCGGCTTCCAGCATCACATCCACACGGCGGTCAATGCGGCTATATAGTGCACTGCGGGGATCGAAATCCAGCCCCAGCCACAAGGGGGTATACTTGGGTGGAATGGCTTGGGTTTTGCGGTTATGCCCTGTGATAGACTGCCCGGTTTCGTAGTATACCTCCAGCGCCCGGAGGATGCGCTTGCGGTCTTTTAGATGCAGCCGTTCAGCGGCTTCCGGGTCGATGCTTTGCAGCAGCGCCAGCATCGCTTCCATACCCTCCAAATCCGCTTGGGCTTCCAACTTTTCCCGCATACCGGTGGAGGGGAAGGGGGCGAAGTCGTTGCCCTTGATTAGTGAGTCCATATATAGCCCGGTACCGCCGGCAATGATGGCGGTCTTGCCCCTGGCGATGATGTCATCAACAATGGGGGATGCCAGGGCGCAGTAGCGGCTGACGGAAAAATCCTCATACGGCTCGGCAACATCCAGCATATGATGCGGGATACCCTGCATTTCTTCTTTTGTGGGCTTTGCCGTGCCGATATCCATCCGGCGATAGACCTGCATAGAGTCGCAGGATACCACCTCGCCGTTCAGCTCTTTTGCCAGCGCTACAGCAAGGGCGGTCTTTCCGGAGGCTGTGGGCCCCGCAATACAAATAATATTGTTCATAGCCGGCGCCTCCTTGTGGTTACGTCCGTTTGAATTGCTTTTCCAGTTGCTTTTTGCTTAAGCTAACGCAGATGGGGCGGCCGTGGGGGCAGTATTTGAGATCTTCCCGGGCCATAACCTGCTTCACCAGCGCCAGCAGCTCCTTGGGATCATTCAGCCAGCCGGCCTTGATGGCGGCTTTGCAGGCTACGGTGTGCAGGATCTCATCCCGGACGGTGTCCTTCTTCTCCCGGCGGCCACTGAGCAAATCTGCGGCGATGGATTCTGCAGCTTCCGCTGCGCCTTCTGGACTTAAGTCCATCGGAATCTGCCGCAGCAGAACGGTGCTGTCGCCAAATTCTTCAATCTCAAAGCCCAGCTCGGCCAAAAGCTCGGTGTTGTTCAGCAGCTCCGCCGCTGCATCGGCACGCAGCTGCACCGGCACGGGAGTCAGCAGAAGCTGGGAGGTGATGGCCTCCTGATTGGCCTTTAGCTTTTCGAAGAGAATGCGCTCGTGGGCGGCGTGCTTGTCGATGAGGAAAGCGTCCTCACCCTGCTCCACAATGATGTAAGAGTTATAAAGCTCACCCACCATCCGCCAGGGAGTTTCCTCAGGCATCGGCATGGCAGCCTGCTCCGGCTCTTCTGCCACCGGGGGCTTCTGCGCAGGCGGCGGTGTGACCGGCGTGATCTGCGGCAGGGTCACAGGCTCCCGCAGAGGAAGGCTCTGCTGCCGCTCTACAGCGGCTATGGTAGCCACTGCTGCCGCAGGCTTGGGCTGAGGGGCATCCTGAACGGCTGCGGAGAAATTGTGGTATTCCTCTGCCGTCATAGTGCGGAAGAAGGTCTCCTGCCTGGGCGCAGCCGGTTTGGCAGGCGGTACAGGCGGCTTATAGGCCGGAACAGTGGGCTTGGGCTCACTTCTAAATTGCACTTGAGGGCGGTCGGTCTGTTTGTTCAGCGCAGCCAGGACCCCATAATGCACGCAATCAAATACTGCCTTTTCCGCCAGGAATTTTACCTCCGTCTTGGCAGGATGCACGTTCACATCCACCGCATTGGCGGGCAGCTTAAGATGCAGCACGCAGGCAGGGAATTTACCCACCATCAGCTGGTTGCGGTAGGCCTCCTCCAGTGCTGAAATCAGCAGCTTGGAGCGGACAGGACGGTCATTGACGAAAAATGTCTGCATATTGCGGCTGGGCCGGGCATCGGTGGGCTTGGATACAAAGCCGGTCAGGCTGTAGCCGTCCCAACGGCTGTTCACCTTTGTCATCCGGGCGCTGTCTCTGCCGTAGACACAGTAAACAGCAGCCTCCAATTCCCCGGTGCCGGGGGTGGCGAGAATCTGCTTGCCATCCCGGATGAAGGTAAATGCCACCTCCGGGTGGGCCAAAGCCTGCAGCTGCACCGCAGCGGAAACTCTGCCGCCTTCTACGGTGTCGGATTTCATAAATTTCATTCGTGCCGGGGTGTTGTAGAAAAGATCCCGGACGATAATGGTAGTGCCTTCGGGACAGCCGGCTTCGGATTCTTCGGTGATGACACCGGCCTCCAGGTGCAGGCTGGTGCCGGAAACTGTGCCGGCGGTGTTGGTCATCAGGTCAATGCGGCTGACGGAAGCGATGGCAGCCAAAGCTTCGCCACGGAAGCCCATTGTGGAAATGGCAGCCAAGTCCTCTGCCGTGCGCAGCTTGGAGGTGGCGTGGCGCAAAAATGCGGTTTTCGCATCTTCCCGTGCCATGCCACAGCCGTTGTCGGTGACCCGCAGGAAGGTCATACCGCCGTCACGGATCTCAACGGTGATCTTGGATGCACCGGCATCCACGGCGTTTTCCAGCAGCTCTTTTACGACGCTGGCAGGACGCTCCACCACCTCACCGGCGGCGATTAAGTTGGCAACGTGGGTTGATAATTGAATAATTTTCGGCATAGAAATCACCTCATGGCGAGAATGCCCACCGCATTGATAGCGGCGTGGATCAGAATGGGTGTGGCAATACAGCCGGTCACGTCATAGGCAGCAGCCAAACAAAGACCCGCCGGTATGTACTGCAGGTAGCAAAGAAGCAGGGTTTTCGGCTCAAAATAGCCGATGTAAGCGGTGATATGCACCAGCGCAAACACCAGGGTGGACACAATGTAGGCGGCTGTCCGGTTTTTGACGTACAAGCTACCGAAGATAGCTCCCCGGTGCAGCAGCTCCTCTGTAATGGGGACCAGGACCACGGTGCAAACGGCGGTAACCCAGTAATACTTTTGGCTGATTGCGGACAGATTTTGGTTGTTCACATTGTAAAAATTGGGATCAATGGCAACGATGAAGATGGTGACAGCGGTGGACAGGACATAGTACACGAAAAAGCCTGCCACGGCGGTGATCAAAATCGCCGGGATCCGCTTTGCTGCGGTCATCACAGAGCCACGCACAAAATGGCGGAAAATGAATAGCGCCGCAGCGAAATTGAGAAAAAAGTAGACAAGATTCAACTCGCTGCTATCCCAGGGCAGTTTGAAAAAGTGGATGGCAATGCTCAGGAAATACCCCAGGAATACGATCTCAAAGGCCAAGTATCGCCAGCCCCAGGAGGCTTCTTTGCGATTGGGCAGGAAAATTGGAAATTTCATATCAGTTCAGCATTTTCTTCAGCTTGTACAGCTCGTTCATAGCTTCAATGGGGGTCAGAGTTTCTACGGAGATGGCCGCCAGCGCGGCACGGATCTGTGCGCCCGTCAGGTCCATCATACTGAGCTGGTCATCGAGCTCGACCTCAGCGGTGTGGGTATGTACCACGCCGTTTTCCTGCTCCAGCTCAGCAAGAATTTCTCTTGCCCGGGTGATAACAGCATTGGGAAGGCCTGCCAATTTGGCAACCTCTACGCCGTAGCTGTCATCGGTGGCGCCGGGGACAATTTTGCGCAGGAAGATCATCTGATCGCCACGCTTCTTTACGGCAATGTTGTAGTTTTTCACATTGGGCAGCACGTTTTCCAGGGTGGAAAGCTCGTGATAATGGGTGGCAAAGAGGGTCTTGGCGCCCAGCTTCTTCTCGTTGGCGGCATATTCCAGCACCGCGCGGGCAATGGCCATACCGTCATAGGTGGAGGTACCCCGGCCGATCTCGTCCAGGATCAGCAGGCTGCGGCTGGTGGCGTATTTCAGAATGGATGCCACCTCGGACATCTCCACCATAAAGGTGGATTGCCCGGAAGCCAGGTCATCGCTGGCGCCGTTACGGGTGAATACCCGATCCACAAGGCCGATCCTGGCGCTGCGCGCAGGCACGAAGGAGCCGATCTGCGCCATCAGCACGATCAGCGCCACCTGCCGCATATAGGTGGATTTACCGGCCATATTGGGACCGGTGATGATGGCAACCTGCTGGTCATTGGCGCCCAGCTGAGTGTCATTGGGAACAAACAGAGAGTCCTTGAGCATCACTTCCACTACGGGGTGGCGGCCATCGACGATGCGGATCTCATTGTCCAGGGTGATCTCAGGGCGGCAATAGCCACGCTGCACAGCTACGCTGGCCAATGCGCACAGCGTATCGGCACAGGCAACCGCGGATGCGGACATCTGCACCCGGTCAGCCTGGGCAGCCAAATACTCCCTAAGCTGCGTAAAGATCTGATATTCCAAGGCGGTCAGGCGATCCTTGGCGCCCAGCACCTGATCTTCCAGCTCCTTCAGCTCCTGGGTGATATAGCGCTCACAGTTGGCAAGGGTCTGCTTGCGGATATAGTGATCGGGCACCTGGTCCATAAAGGATTTGGAAACCTCGATATAGTAACCGAATACACGGTTAAAGCCGACTTTCAGGGTGCGGATTCCGGTCTTTTCCCGCTCCGCGGTCTCAATTGTGGCAATGATGTTCTTGCCGCCGTCCATAATATCCCGCAGGCGGTCCGCTTCCGGATCAGCGCCCTTGCGGATAATGCCGCCTTCCCGGACGGTCAGCGGAGGATCGTCCACGATGGTGGCTTCGATGCGGTCGGCGCACTCTGTCAGCGGATCAATGGCCTGCTCCAAACGCTGCAGCAGGGGAGATTCCAGTTGACGCAGCTGTGCCTTGACTTCAGGAAGCGCCCGCAGACCCCGGGCAATGCCTAATAGATCCCGGCAGTTTACCGTGCCGGTAACGATACGGGTCATTACACGCTCTAAGTCGGAAACATCCTTCAGCGCCTCGATCAGTTCCCCACGGATGATGGTGGAATCCACCAGCTCTTCCACAGCGCTGTGGCGGCGGCCAATTTCAACGGGATCCAGCAGTGGCTTTTCCAGCCAGGAGCGCAGCATTCTGCCGCCCATAGCGGTGTGGGTCTTGTCCAGCACCCACAGAAGGCTACCCTTCTTCTCCTTGGCGCGCATGGTTTCCGTCAGCTCCAGGTTCCGGCGGGCGTCCATATCCAGCTCCATAAACTTGCCAGAGGTATAGTACTCCAGGGTGCGGATGTGAGCAAGGTCATTTTTCTGCAGCGTCAGCAGCGTATGCAGCAGTGTACCGGCGGCGCAGATAGCCTCCGGCAGACCGGTCAGATTCAGGGCAGACAGCGTAGCGCAGAAATGCGATTGCAGCAGTGCCTCGGATTCTTCCCTGGAGAAGGCAGCCACATCGCCCTCGTTGACGCAGCAGTTCAACCGCCGCAGCAGGCAATCATCAAAAGCAGGGGTGTGGATATTGGCGCCCAGCCGCAGGACCTCCGCCGGGGCAAACCGACCCAGCTCGGAAATAGCGGCAGCGGCATCGTCGCAGACGGTGGCGTAAAACGCGCCGGTGGAAATATCGCAAAATGCCAGGCCAAAACGCTCACCGCCGTAAAGGCAGGCGTAGTAATTGTTCCGGCTTTCCTCCAGCATACAGCTTTCCGTAACGGTGCCGGGGGTGACGATGCGGGTGATCTCCCGCTCCACAAGGCCCTTGGTCAGGGCGGGGTCACTCATCTGCTCGCAGATGGCCACTTTGTAGCCTCTTTGGACCAAACGGGCAATGTAGGCATCCACACTGTGGTAGGGAACGCCGCACATCGGCGTGTGGTCTTCCTTGGGCTTGCTGCGGTCACGGGTGGTCAGGGTCAGATCCAGCTCCCGGGATGCGATCTGGGCATCCTCGTTGAACATTTCATAAAAGTCACCCAAACGGAAAAACAGAATGCAATCCCGGTTATTCTCTTTAATTTGCATATACTGACGCTGCATAGGGGTCAGTTCGCTGGGCTTGGTGGCCATAGAAACCACTCCTTTTTTCTTATTTCAGTTGTCCCAACAGGCTCCAGGTGGTAGAGCCGGTGATGGTCACATCGGCAAAGGTGCCGATAAGTCTCTCGTCGCCTTCCAGGCGGACAAGCCGACCGCCTTCTGTACGGGCGGTGAGAAGCGCTTTGTCCACGCCATCAATCAGGCAGCGGAAGGTTTTGCCGATATAGCCTGCGTGAATTTGCTCGGAAATTGCATTTTGCACAGCACAAAGCCGGTCAAAACGGCGGTTTTTCTCTTCCTTCGGGGTGGGGTCCTCCATATTCGCTGCCGGCGTGCCGGGACGGGGAGAGAAGATGAAGGTAAAGAGGGAATCGTAATGTACGGCTTCGATGAGGGAAAGGGTCTCCTCGAATTCCTCCTCGGTTTCGCCTGGGAAGCCGACGATCACATCAGAGGTCAGCACCAGCTCCGGCATCACCTGCTTGGCATAGCGCACCAGCTCCAAATATTTTTCCCGATCGTAGTGGCGATTCATCGCCTTCAGCACCCGGGAAGAGCCGGACTGGAAGGGAAGATGCAACTGCTTTGCGATCTTGGGAGACGCCGCCATCGTATCGAACAGCTTTTTGCCCGCATCCCGGGGATGGCTGGTCATAAAGCGGATCAGAAATTCGCCGGGGATTTCGGCGATAGCTGCCAGCAGATCGGCAAAATCAAAATCGCTGTACAGATCCTTGCCGTAGGAGTTGACATTCTGCCCCAGCAGGGTGATCTCCTTGCTGCCGGCTTCAATCAGGCAGCGGCATTCTGCCAGGATGTCCTCTTTTTTGCGGCTGCGCTCCCTGCCTCGGACATAGGGAACGATGCAGTAGGTGCAGAAATTGTTGCAGCCGTACATAATGGAAACCCAGCTTTTTAGGCGATTGTCCCGAACTTGGGGGATGCCCTCGACAATGGAGCCGGGCTCATCGGCGATGTAGAATTGGCGCTTGCCCTTGCTCAGGACATTCCATAGAATTTCCGGAAACTGCCACAGATGATGGGTGGAAAATACGCCGTCAACGTGGGGATAGCTTTTCTTGATCCGGTCGGACACTTTTGTTTCGCCGGCCATACAGCCGCACAGAAAGATCTTTTGACCTTCGTGGCGGCGCTTGGTGTGGGTCAGGGCGCCCAAATTGCCGAAAACACGCTGCTCTGCGTGCTCGCGGATGGCGCAGGTGTTCATAATCACCACATCCGCACCCTCGGCTTCACTGCCGATGGCGTAGCCGGATTGCATCAGGTAGCCACGCAGCTTTTCGGAATCTGCTTCATTTTGCTGACAGCCGTAGGTCTCCACATAGGCGATGGGGGTGCGGTTTTGGCCCTGCCACCAGGCACTGATCTTATCGCAAAAGGCGAACTGCCGATTCAGCTCAGCCTCAGAAATAACGGTAGTTTTGGTGTTCATTTTCGATCCTCCGGAATATACCATCTCAATATAAAATAATAGCATTTTTCCTGCATTTTTGCAAGAAAAATCCGCATAAAAGTGAAAATAAAAAGGCTCCCTTGTGTAAAGGGAGCTGGCGCACTTTACAAGTGCGGCTGAGGGATTGTTTACTTTTTTGCAATTTTCTGCTTTCGGTTGGGGTTGGGGGTTGTGCCCAGCAGAAAATCAGCGGACACATTGTAGAATTTGCAAAGGGTGATCAGGTGATGCAGAGGCATCGCATTTGCGCCCCGTTCATAGCGGGCATACATAGTCTGGGAAGTGCCAAGAACATCAGCAATTTGCTGCTGGGTCAGATCGTTGTCCTCCCGCAATCCACGCAGCTTTTCTGTGAATGTCCGCATTTTTTCACCACCTAGTTATATTTAATATAACCAGTATAGCAAGTAAATTTATTTACTATTGACTTTAGTAAAAAATTTTACTACAATCAGTGTACACCCGCTGCGGATACTTGACTTTCCTTTGGGGGTACCGTACAATAATGGTAAATATTACAAGGAGGCATTGTAAAATGAAAAAACGGTTTTTTATTTTGCTTTTGGTGCTGGCGCTTATCATCAGCATCATTCCGGCGATGCCCATTTCGGCAGCTGCTGAAGTTCCTGCGCCTACCGGCGCTATCAAGCAGGGAATGACGTACAAAATTGTGTCCCCGTCCAGAATCACCAGCACCTTTGGTGCTTACGCGGGTGGTACAACTGCAGGTAAACTCCTGGATGGCGGCGATGGCTACTGTGTGACTGATGGCTGGTATCTCAGATCCGGTTTCAGCACAAAGACAAGCAATGACGGCCTGATCGCGCTGCTTATGACTTTGGATCAGGAAACCACCATTGGTGCCATTGAGATTGTTGGCCATAACAGCACTGGCAATGATATGACCGACTTTGATGTACAGGCCCTCGTAAACGGCGAATGGGTAGAAGTTCTCTCCGTAAGCTCTAATCCTTTCACCTCCGGCAAGCGGACGAAACTGTATACCTTTACACCGGTGAAAGCCACTCAGGTTCGTATTCTGGTCAACAAATGTGAAGCACTTGAGTGCAAACTGGGCGAGGTTTCGCTATTTGAGGCCGTCGAGGGCAATCTGTCCCAGAAGATCGACCTGACCGGTCGCGTAACGGCAAATAATCCTGACCCTAAAAACCCGGTTTCTTATGCGGTGGACGGGGATAAGAGTACATTCCTTCAGAATTTCCATTTCCCAGGTATGATAAATATCAATCTGACAACAGCGGGCAATCAGCCTACTGCGGTGGATCATTTTGCAATGTATCTGGCCCGGGGCAATAATTACTATCCTACAGAGGTTACCATTTACATTCAAAAGACACCCGGCGGCTCTTTGGAGGAAATAGGCAGTTATTCTACCAACTGGAGCAACAGCAACGGTCTTGATTCTCTTTACGGCGTGTTTGATCAGACCTATATGGCTTATGGCATGCAGGTGATGATGACGAGTGGAGTAGGCGAATCTGCTTTCGTTCCTGAAATTGAACTGTATCAGTTCAATCGCGAGGCTGATCCGGCAACGCCGACCCAACCGGGGACTACGGAACCCTCTGTCCAGGTGCCGACCCAACCTGCCACACAAGCACCTACCGAAACAAAACCGCCCATTCCCGAGGGTCCTGATCCTGCCTATCTGACCTATACAATTACCAATGGCGAGGTGACGATTACCGACTGTGAAGATTCTGTCAGCGGAGACATCACACTCCCGTACTATTTGGGAGGTTATCCCGTAACCACGATTGGTGCGAAAGCGTTTCATAATTGTGATAATTTGACTGGTGTTACTATACCGAATAGCGTTATCACAATTGATCAGGGAGCGTTTGCTGCCTGCGATGCTCTGACCAATGTTACGATTCCAAGCAGTGTAAGAAGCATTGGTGTGCAGGCGTTTGAATACTGCACAGCTTTGACCAGCATTGTTATACCCAATAGCGTGACCAGCATTGGTGGATACACATTTCAAGGTTGCAGTAATTTGGTTAGCGTTACCCTGCCGGAAGGCTTGACCAGCATTGGCAGGACTATGTTTAGTCATTGCACCAACTTGAAAAATATCAATATACCAACGGGTGTAACCAGTATTGGCGAGTTTGCGTTTTATGAATGCAATAATTTGCCCAACGTCACATTCTCCAATAGTCTTATCAGTATTGGCAGGAGCGCATTTGCTTATTGCCATGGTATGACCAGTATTACGATACCTTGTGGAGTAAGCACCATTGGTGATTATGCGTTCGGTACGTGCTTAGGATTATCTACGGTTGTTTTTTCTAACGGAGTAATGACTATCGGCGAGAGAATATTTAAGGATTGCCGTAGGCTTGCGAGCATTATATATTGCGGAACAGAGGCCCAGTGGAATGCCATTACAATCGGTGAAGAAAACGATAAAATGCTGGAAACGCCTCGCCAGTATCACCAATTCTCCAACAATTGCGATGGTACTTGCAATTTATGCGGTAGCACGAGAATTCCAAGTGCACATAAATATGCTAACGTCTGTGATGCTTTCTGCGATGTGTGCGGTGAAGAGAGAGAACCGAAGGAACACGAATATTCTTATGATTGCGATGCAAGCTGCAATAATTGCGGCAAAATCAGAACGCCCGGCGACCACAAGTATACGAATGCCTGCGACACGACCTGCAATGATTGCGGTAATAAGCGCACGATAACCCACAGCTATGACGGAGTTGTTACAAAGGCGACGCTGACAACAAATGGTCAATTGAAATGCTCGGTGTGCGGCGATACATCTGCTGCTAATCTGGTCATTTATTGTCCCACCAGCTTTGTACTGTCCAACACCAACTATACCTACAACGGTCAGGCGAAGAAGCCCACCGTTACTGTCAAGGACGCTGCCGGTAACACGCTGGTGAACGGCACAGACTACACGGTTACTTACCCCAGCGGCTGTACAAATCCTGGTACATATAAGGTTACCATCACACTGCAGGGTAAATACACCGGCACTAAGACCCTATCCTTTAAGATCGTTTCCGATAAACCGTTAATCTCCACTCAGCCCAAGACGGCGAAGGTGAAAGTTGGCGCTACCGCTAAGTTTACGGTCAAGGCATCCGGTGAGGGCTTGAAATATCAGTGGCAGTCCTCTGCCGACGGCAAGACCTGGAAGAACTGTTCCTCCAGTTCTGCGAAGAAGGCGACCTTCAGCTTTACATCCAAATCCAGCCACAGCAGCAATTATTACCGCTGTGTCATTACGGATTCCGATGGCAACAAGGTTTACACCGATGCCGTCCGGCTGTATATCCTGGGTGTTACCAAGGAGCCCACTACGCAGAAGGTAGAAGCCGGCGAGAAGGTCAAGTTCACTGTGACCGCTACCGGCGCGGGCAAGACCTACCAGTGGCAGGTTTCCACCAACGGCAAGACCTGGAAGAACTGCTCCTCCAGCTCTGCAAAGAAGGCCACCTTTACCTTCACCGGCAAGACCAGCTACAGCAGCAATTACTACCGC
>JAZSCE010000025.1:0-5453 GCA_045602725.1 Faecousia sp.
CAGCCGATAATGCTCTCCTTGCCGTTGAAGGTGTGATCCAGATAGTAGTCCACATCGTTGGTCAGCACCACAGGATAATCCACATCGGTGCCGGGAATCTGGAGCCAGCCGATAAAGTCCTTGTTGATCGCCTTGCAGGCATTCAGATCAGCACCGGTATTGCCGCTGGAAGCAGCCTGACCGGGCTGCACAACGGGCTTGTCAACCACAGGAGCCTTGCCGGAAGACTGGTCGGACTCCGCAGGGACGGTGACAGGCTCCTTCAGATCGGTGTTGTCATGCTCGGACAGCTCCTGATCGTCCTGCTGGGCGTCGCTGTCAGCCTCGTTTTCGGTATCAGCAGCAGGTTCCTCGCCAGCTTCGGTCTGTTCGGTGGCGTCCTCGATGCTCTCAGCATCCTCGGCAGAGGCGTCGGTCACGGTCTGGTCGTCCTCAACAGGGACATCCGTCACGCCGGTTTCTGCCTTGGAATCCTCCGAGGGCTGCTTGAGTTCCAGGGTCATGTTTTCGTACTCCTGAGCGCCCTGGCTGATCTCGTTCTCCTGCATCCAGTAGGAGCCGCCGATGGCAAACAGGCCGAAGAGAAGGAGAATGACCGCCAGTACGACGGTGGTGGTGCTGCGCTTGTTGCGATTGTTCTTGGACATGGTTATACCTCCTGTCAATGTGAAAAGTCATAACGCACTCTGGCGTCGTAGTAGTTACTGATGGTGGCGGGGGCGTTGAACAGCGTGGCGAGCAGATACGTTTTGATGTTGTAGATTGCCTTGGTGTTCTTGTTAAGGCACTCAAAGACGTACTGGATATGCAGGCTGTTCAGGGACAGCAGACGGTTGTGAACCAACTCTGCCGGGTAATCCTCACCGGCGATGTTGAATATGTCTGCCTTGCTGCAAAGAACCTCAACAATCAGAGCGACGATCTCGTCAAGCCGCTTACTGTCATACTCCTGACACATGATGTCATAGCTGATGTGCTGCTTCACGATCTCACAGAGCTGTGCGACAGGTACTCCTGACCACCCCTTCTCCTGCCCTCTGATTGATTGATATGGATTTGATACCTCCGTACTTGATGGATACGTATTTTTTTCTTTTTTCTTTTTTTGATCGGTGTTTGATCTATCTTTCTTTGATTGTCTTGCACCGGTCAACGCAGAAGGAGTCAACGTTGAGTCAGCCGCCGTTGCCGTACCCTGTGGATGGTCATCCTCAGTTGAATCTTCCGAGGGTGATTTTTCCGGTTCGGAAGATTCCACCGTGGCAGTTTCCGCCATATGGGGTTCCAGCGGCTTTTCGTGGATCACATACTTCATCGTGGTGTACTTGCCATTGGATTTGCGGCTGCGCTCCCGATGAAGATAGCCAGCCCGTTCCAGCTCCTTGACACCTTCGCGGATGGCGTCAATGCCCTCTACGCAGATGTGGGAAAGCCCACGCAGGGAATACTCCCAATCGTCGGGCAGAGAACGGATGACACAGAACAAACCTTTCGCTTTCAGCGACAGGTCGGGATCGCGGAGGGGGATGTTGCTGATGACGGTGAATGAATCCCGCCGTTTACGAGAACCCATTAAAATACCTTCCTTTCCTTGAATTTACCGGGTTTGCTGCGCTTGACGCTGTTTCTGACGCCACACCCGCTCCAACACTCGCATGATGTAGTCGGTGATCTGCTGGGAATCATAGCCTTTCGGACAGAATCTGGCTGCTTCCTTGATGGGAATCACAACCTTGTCGGTATCGACTTTCTTTTCCTCGCTCATGATCGCCCGCATGACGTCTATGGAAAGAGCGCCTTCCTGGCTGAATTTCTTCAGCCGCAACGCCTGAGAGTGGGATGGCACGGCCTGTTCGCTCTCCATCGCATCCAGAAGCAGAACCTGTTCTTCCTGCGTCAGGTAGGAAAGCTCAACCGCAGGTGTGACGCCAATTTCCTTGTTATCCACCTTCGTCATCAGCTCTGGAATCAGCTCTGTCAGACGAATGAAACGGCGTACCTGGTCGCGGCTCATGCCAGCTTCATCGGCAACTTTCTCGGCGGACAACTTCTGTGCATTTTGCACAGAAGTTAAATCGGAACGGGAACCTTGCCGTTTGATGGCATCCAGCTTCATTTTCAGAGCATATGCCCGCTCGCTGGGGAGCAGGGTTTCACGCTGAATGTTGCTGTCCACCATGATGATGGTAGCGGCGTCATCGTCCAGATCACGGACGATCACCGGCATGGTTTCAAGCCCCAGCAGCTGACAGGCGAAATGGCGACGATGCCCGGATACCAGTTCGTAGCCGCCGTCCTCCCGTGGGCGGGCAATGGCCGGGACAAGCACACCGTATTCCCTGATGCTTTCGGCTGTGTCCTGCATCTTATCGTCGTTGACCACCCGGAAGGGGTGATTTACGAAGGGATGAAGATCGGTCAGGGGGATTTGCTCCACCTTTTCCCGTTCCGTGTCAGATGTGAACAGCTCATCGACTGAGGCCAGCTTGACGTGTCGCGCGCTGCTTTTCAATCTGCATCACCTCCTGCGTCAGGGCGCGGTAAGCGGTCGCTACCTTGCCTTTGGGGTCATGTGTGAAGATGCTTTTGCCTTCTGCGCTGATCTCTGCCGCACGGACAGAATGGGGAATCTCGGTGTCAAACACCTTGAGCTTCCTGCCGTAGCTCTCACGCATCAGGGAAGCAATCTCGCGGGCGTATACGGTGCGATTGTCCATCATCGTCAGCAGGATGCCGTCAATTTTCAGCTTCGGGTTGATGTCACGCCGAACTTGATCAATGGACTTCGCCAGTTCTTCCAGTCCTCGCGCCGATAAATAATGCGGCTGGACAGGTATCAGGACCCGATCAGCCGCAGTCAGGGAATTTATCGTCAGGAGAGCCAGCGAGGGCATACAGTCCAGCAGAATGTGGTCATACTGCTTTTTCAGGGGCTTCAGCACCTTGCGGAGAACAGTTTCGCGGCTCATTGCGCTGATCAGCCGCAGCTCCATGCTGGCAAGGTCAATGCTGGCAGGAAGCAGGTCGATGCCTTCGGGGTGATGCAGAATCCCTTCACCGGGAGGCATTGCCTCGTCGTTGAGTGCCTTCACCATATAAGTGGAGAGCGTGGTGGGAAGCTGGTCAGGCTGAGAATAGCCAAGGCTGATCGTCAGGCTGGCCTGCGGATCGCAGTCAACCAGCAGCACTTTCTTGCCTTCCTGGGCAAGACCAATCCCCAGATTGGCTGCGGTGGTGGTTTTACCAACGCCGCCCTTCTGATTGGCTATTGCGATGACAGACGCATTCACTCTGATTCACCTCCCTCAAAATGCCGGGGGCAACAATCACCAGCCGCAACGGCTGGGTGCGCAGGGTCGATACCTCATCGACGGAGTAGGGGCAGTAGCGATACACGCAGGTCTGAACGGGGTCAAACGGTCGATGCAGCCGACATGACCGGCACTCAGGAAGAATGCCGTCTGCGCCGCTGTCATATTGATCGTTCTCCGGTTCCTCCATCAGGAGCCTCATTGCGTCAAAACCGCCTCGGATTGCCATGGGAATAACCTCCTTTTGAGCATAAAAAATAGACGTCCAGTTTTGAACGTCTTGCAGTTATACGCATTTCAGGTAAATCCGAGGGCAAATCACCCTTCGACAATGTTTTTGGCTGGGAGTAAATACCCTGCTATACCTGAAATCCGTTTCAATTTCCAGTAGCTAATCACCTGCTAATCAGTACTACTGGCAGTTATGACTCCTATTCATACACACAATGCACACGATGCAGATACCACGCTGCAGAAGTTGCACTCCGTGCGCTACTATTCATGCTCATGCATCTCTCACCACTGCCTGTGTGGCATTGGTAAGGATGAGGTCGCCGGTTCAAATCCGGCCATCAGCTCCAGAGAAACCGTCTGAAAGGACGGTTTTTTTGTTGTGAAAAGGGTGAAAAATGAAATTTTAACACCGGCTTTCCGTCATTTTAATGACCTCAGATGGTTGGGAAATGGGGTTTTGTCAGTTTTCTGTCAGTTTTTCTTTGGGCTTTGTGCCCGGAAAGCCTTGATTTATCTGGGCTTTGGGTCTTTGATGCTTGTCAGTTTTCTGTCAGTCCATAGCGGTCAGCAATGGGCAAAGCCGTGTTTTTTTCAATACACCGCCCATGAACATAGTGTTTCAGTGTCATTGCGGCTGTGGTGTGCCCGGCGGACATTTGGGCCAGCTTGATATCCTTTGTGGCATCGTAAAGGTCCGTAAGAACTGTGGTTCGAAAGCGGCGGGGTGTGATGCTTTCATCGAATTGGATTTCCCGCTGTATTCTGCGGCACATTCGTTGTGTTTGTGTATAAGAAAGTGGGTTTTCGCCGCCAAGAATGAAATGAGTGGGAATACCGCCGGGAAGGTAGCAATGAACCTGCGGTGCCAGATGAAGGGTTCTGCGGCTTGCTGCTGTCTTAGGTGACTTGATGTGGGGTTCATTTCGCGAGGGATGTGTAACAGCCCTTTCGATATGGATGAACCCATTTTCACAATCAATATCCTGCCATTGCAGCCCCAATACTTCCTCCAGCCTTAAGGGATGTAATGCATGAATTGCCAGATAGCGTTGGTCATCCAAACGTGACAGCCTATTGATGTTTTGCACCAAATAACGCATCTGATTAATGGTATAGGGTTCTGTTGGCTTGCTGGCACGGCCTGTAATGCGTATACCTTGAGAACGAAGCGGATTTTTCTCAATGATTTCTTCCTCCAAAGCACGTTCAAAAATCATATTGAGAATATTCCTTACTTTCAGCTTTGTTTCCTTGGCACTATCCATTCGATTGAAAATGAGTTGTATGTTAGCGGGTCTGATTTCCTCCAGCATCATTTCACTCAGAACCGGCATAATGTGGTTTTTGATTGCCTTTTCATACGTTTGTGCTGTTGCAATTTCAATATGCGGCTTTGAAAAGATTTGGAACCATTCCCATGCAAAGCCTTCGAATGGATGTTGTCTGTTTGTTTCCGTTGCCTGACCGATTGCTGCAATTAGTTTGTTGGCATATTCTTGTTCGGTGTAAGCCGTTATCCACTGTTTCTTTCCGCCGATGATAATTTCCCGGCGAATGCGTTTGGCCATTTTTTGCTCCTTTTGAATTATCAGCATTTATAGTTTTCAAGGTTCTGCATTAACCGTAACTGTAGCAAAATGATTTGTCAATTTGTTTTCATTTACAAACAAACCAATACTATCTTGAACAGTAGTAACTACTTATGGAAATAGATAACAAAATTATTCATTATTGATACATCTTTCATGGAACTTTGATACTACTTATAGACATCATCAAAACAACTTTGATACATCTTTTTATCAACTTCTTAGTAAAAAAGGGGGTCAGCTTTTACTGACCGTCTTTATCGCAATACATCCCCCTGACCTTATCCACATACGCTTTGAATTCCTCCACCACATCCGG
>JAZSCE010000026.1:0-8956 GCA_045602725.1 Faecousia sp.
GCGTGGCCCATGTGAATGAAGCCGTTACTGAAGGGAGGGCCATCGTGCAGAATGAAGGGAGGAAGACCCTTGTTCTTTTCCAGCATTGCGCCATACAGGTCCTGCTCTTCCCAGCGTGCAAGCATACCGGGCTCCCGGGCAGGCAGACCGGCCTTCATAGGAAAGTCAGTCTTTGGGGTGATAATTGTGTTTTTATATTCCATTGGAAGATACCTCCATATAAATTTCTTATAATTCGCTGCGGCAAAGCCGCAAAAGGCTTCCCCCGGGGGGAAGCTGTCAAAAACCTCTGGTTTTTGACTAATGAGGAATGCGGGCGGTAATCTTACGGTCTGCGCATTGTAACAGACTTGTTGCCGTCTTGGGATGAGGACAACCCTCATCCGACCTCGCTTGCGCTCGGCCACCTTCCCCAAGGGGAAGGCTAGAAAAAATGCCTTTGTCCCTATGATAAGAGACAAAGGCATTTTACCTCTGCGGTACCACTCTTGTTCCGGCGGCTAGCCGGCACTCGCGTGCGCGATATCGGGCGCGACCGGCGCAGCTTACTGCCCAATGGGGGTTCAGCGCGCAGCTCGGAGGGGATGGTATTCTGCCGCCATCACTGCCTTGCACCGACCGGCAGCTCTCTGAGAAGGGAGGGTAGAATACTGTGTCCTCGTCATTGCTTAAGTATTGTTATTGGGATTGGTGGGGTCGTAGTTGGGGCCGAACTTCAGATCGTCAAACTTCCGGCTGGTAGTATCGTGGGCGGGGTGGCGAGGCTCAGCCTTGGGCGCGGTTTCCTCGGTGGTGCCCATCATTGCGGCCAGGTTGGAAGAAATCTCATCTGCCACGGCATCGGCAGGATCTACGGCAGGCTCAGCAGCCTCACCGCCGGACTCTTTATCGAAGTCATACATTTCCGTGGTGCCGGGGGCTGCCTTGGCAGGCGCGGGGCGGTGTGCCTCACGGATCTCGGCCAGCATTTGCAGGCAGGCCTTGAGCTGATCCTCCAGCTGCTGAATTCTGGCAGCGGCGGCGCGCCGTGCTTCTTCCACACGGGCATTCTCTTCCGCGATCAGCGCATCGGCGTTCTTTGCGTTTTCGATGGCGGCAGCGTTGGCCTCAGCCAGCATCTGTGCGCATTTGGCCTCTGCTTCCTTGATCATCGTGTCGCAAGCCTTCTGAGAATTGATCAGAGCGTCCTTCATACTTGCCTCAGACTGGCGGTACTCCTCCAGCTTGGCGACCAGAACGCGCATCTTATTCTTCAGCAGTGCATTCTCTTTGTAAAGGGTGATATAATCCTCGGTTAACGGCTCCAGGAACTCATCAACGGCCTGCATATCATAGCCGCCGAAGGTCTGTTTGCCGAAAGAGATCTGTTCAATTTGTTGGGGTGTAAACATACTATTTCCTTTCCCGGAAAACGATTAGATGTAACTCTCGGTTTCCGCCTGCAGATTTTCCAAATCGCCAATGACTTCCATATTGTGGGGGCAGAACAGGTAAGTAGACTGCGCGATCTTTTTGACCTTGCCGTCCACAGCGTATGCACAGCCGGACAGGAAGTCCACAACACGGCGCGCCATAGCCTTGTCCACATTCTCCATATTCAGGATGACAGCCTTCTTATTGCGCAGGTCATCTGCGGCTCTGGAGGTGTCATTGAAGGTGGTGGGGCGGAACAGGACTACCTCCTGCCGGTTGCCCAGGCTCACGACCTGACCGCTGAAGCCGGAACGGCCGGTGCCAGTGGTGGCAGCAGTGGGGGCAGCAGGCGCCTTGTATTCGGTATCCTCGGCAGCGCCAAAATTAAAGAAAGAGCGGCGGCGTGCAGGACGCTCTTCCTCAACATCTTCCTCTTCGAAGGCCTCGGTGCCCTCTTCCTCTTCGTAATCGTCAAATTCGTCATCACTGTAGGGCTGAGCGAATCTCTTTAAGCTATCCAAAAAACCCATCGTACATTTCCTCCTATATACTTTGATCTATACATCAATACTGTCTTGCGCCGAAGATTGCAGTACCCACACGGATCATCGTACTGCCGCAACGGATCGCATCGGCAAAATCGTCGGACATACCCATAGACAGAATTTCCATAGATACATTATCGCCTTTTTTTGCCGTTATGTCAACAGCAAGGTTATACATTTCCTGAAAAAATTTGTCATTATCTCCCGCCTTTTGGCAGATGGGAGGGATGGCCATCAGGCCTTTTACGGCAATATTGGGGAAATTTTCAATACCGTCAAGAATTTTCCAGACCTCGCTGATCGTAAAGCCGGTCTTGTTTTCCTCCTGGCCGATATTGATTTCCAGTAGGATATTCTGGCAGATATTTTGCCGTGCGGCTTCCTTTTGGATGGCTTCCAAAAGACGCAGACTGTCTACGCTTTGGATCAGATCCACCTTGCCCACTACCTGCTTGACCTTGTTGGTCTGCAGGTGGCCGATGAAATGCACCGGTCTGCCACGGTAGGCATCGTCGGCAAGCTTGGCAGTCAGCTCCTGCACCCGGTTTTCGCCGCAGCAATCCACACCGCAGCGGATGGCCTCCCGGACGGCGCCGGCATCATTCATTTTGGTGGCGGCACACAGCAGGATCGACTTGGGATCCCGCCCGGCTGCCAAAGCCGCGGCATCCATTTTGGCACGGATGGCGGCGATATTTTCCTGAATTGACATAGTAAAAACCTCTCAGGTTACATTGTTTTGGCGGCGTCCAGCAGAGCATCCCGTTCATTGGGGAGCTTTTCCTCCAGCACCGCATCCAAAAGCGCGTTAAGGGTACGGCCGATGGCCTGCCCGGTAATGCCCAGCGCCATCATATCGTGGCCGTCCACAGCCAAGTCCTTCAGGGAAAGGCAGCTTTCCTCTGCCACGATCTGCGCAATGGCCTTTTGAATTTCAGCGAAATTGAAGGTTTCGCCGGAAACACCCTTGCAGGTGAAATCTGCGGTTTGCAGCGCCAATAGCTGCAGCAGCGCTTCTTCGCCGTAGCGGTTCAGCAAGCGGCGCAACAGCTTGCGCTCCTCGGTGATGGCATCCATATGGTGCTTGACCAGGAATACCACACGCTCCCGCAGGGCAGTAGGCGCTTTCAGCCGCAGAAGAATGGCATCTGCCAGCTCCGCGCCGATGGCTGCGTGGCCGTAAAAATGGCCCTGGCCGTTTTCGTCAATGCTCAGGCAGGCGGGCTTGCCCAAATCGTGGAGCAGTGCAGCCCACCGCAGGGGCAGCTCCTTTGCAACGGCCTGCGTTACATAGGCGGTGTGGGTGAATACATCATAAGTATGGTGGGAAGAATGCTGGTGAAAGCCCACTGCAGGCTTCAGCTCCGGGATGACCTGGGTCAAAACCGGCTCATAGCGCAACAAACTCTGCGCATCCACCAGGAGGAGCAGTTGACATAACTCTGCAAAAACCCGTTCCCGGGCCAAATTTTCCATCAGCGGAGACAGCTCCGTCATAGCCCTCTCTGTTTCCGCATCCGGGGTCAAATGAAAGCGGACGGCGAACCGAACACCCCGCAAAATTCGCAGGGAATCCTCCTGAAAGCGTGCGCTAGCATCGCCCACAGCACGCAAGATCTTATTACGCAGATCCTCCTGACCACCGAAGGGGTCTACCAGGCCACGAGTGGGAGAATATGCCATGGCATTGACGGTGAAATCCCGGCGGGCCAGGTCCTGACAGATGTCGGTGACAAAGGTCACGGTGTCCGGGTGCCGGTTGTCCAAGTAATCGCCTTCGGTGCGGAAGGTGGTGATCTCCACCACACCCTCTGACGTGATAACGCCCACAGTACCGTGCTTTTCGCCTGCCAATACAAGGCCGTGATCGCTGAAAATCTCCTTGATCTGCGCCGGTGTCGCGGCGGTGCAAAGGTCGTAATCGTGGGGAATTTTTCCCAAAAGCGCATCACGAACACAGCCTCCCACCGCATAGCAGGGGAAGCCGGCGTTTTCCAAAGCATTCAGGCAATTGCGCACATACTCCGGGATCAGCATTCGCTGTCCTCCTCATGAAAGGAAATGTCATCCAGCGTCAGCGGAATCAGGCTGCAAAGGTCGGTGATCTGCCATACGATGACAGACAGGAAGAACAGAATATTGCTCCAGCCCACCAAAGAGATGCAGCTGAAGAAAATGGTAGTCAGACTCAAAAATGCATAGGGACGGCGCTTGCCCTCCCGGGCATCAAAGGTTGCCCGCTGATAGGTGGTCAGCATCAGGCAGGCGGTGGCTACCAGCTGGAAGCAGTAGTCTAAAATTTGGGGGTCTGCATTCCAGTGGCGGTAATAGCACACCAGCCGCAGCATCAGGTAGACACAGATGCCGATGTGGGTCAGCAGGGAAGGGGGCGTGCCCTTGCGGCGGAAAATGCCGGTCAGCACCAGCAGACCGGCTGCGGCGATGCCTGCCACTGCAGCGATTACTTCCAGCGTATCAATGGCAACGAAAATGTCCACAAAGGAGCTGATGCCAATGCCGGCAGCAGCCACAAATGCGCCATAGCAGCTGACCTCCGATACGGGGAAATTAAATTCATATTTGCTGGCTTCCATCAGATCTTTGGTCAGGAAAACCAGCGCCACCATTGCGCTGATCACCAAAAGAAACAGTAAAATTCCTGACAGATGGCCGGGGATGATAAAGCCCTTTTGGTCGATGCCGGAGGTCATCAGCCACACACGCAGCAGAAGACCGACGCCACCGGTCAGCAGCGTCCAAAGGGGCAAATGGATGGGGTTGAAAAGCTTTTTCATAGGTGCCTCCAAAGCAGGAGATTATTTCAGTAAAAGAATCAGATAAAAAATGCCGCTGAGAATGGGCTGATGCAGCAGATACAGCCACAGAGATTGCTTGCCGCAGAAACTGAAAAAGCGGATCAGGACATTTGTGGTGTTGACCTTGGGGAAAAGGCTTTCCTTGCGGCGATAGACCGTCTTACCCAGGGCGGCGCCCAGCAGGAAGAAGCCAAAATAGGGCAGCAGCGGGAAATAGTCCGCAGATGCAAAGTCCTTCCAGGGCAGACCCAAAATCATCAGATAGTGGTGGTCTAAACCGGGCTGCACACGCAGCCAAAGACCCAATGCAGTCAGCACGCTACCCGACAGCAGCAGCGCCCACCAGGGGAATTTGCGAAACAGCGGCCACAGCAGCATACAAAGCCCTAAGCAGTGCAGCACGCCAAAATAGATGATAATGCTTTTACCTTGCAGCTTCAGCAGGTACATTCCCACCGTAACGGCAGTGATGACAAGACCGCAGCCAAAGACGATCAGACCTCTTCGGACACTGCGGGAGCCCAGCGTAACGCAGGTGCCGGAAAGCAGCAGAAACAGCACGCCGCCCCAATCCCGGATAAAGGTGAAGATGGCGGGATAGTCCCATTGAACCAAGCCGTAAAGCTCCACCATATCATACACAAAATGCACTGCAATTACACCGAGAATGCAGATGCCCCGGAATACATCCAGTTCCCAGATTCGTTTTTTCATTGACCGCCGGCCTCTTTGGCAGCTTCCTCTTCCAGCACTCGGTAGGCCACCTTGCCAACCAGGGTCTTGGGCAGCTCGGCACGGAATTCCAGCTCACGGGGCAGGGCATACTTTGCCATCTTGCCGGCGCAGTAATCCAAAAGCTCTGCTTTCAGCTCTTCCGTAGGCTCGATGCCGGGCATCGGGACAATATAGGCCTTGATCTTCTGACCACGGTACTCGTCCTTAATACCGATGACGCAGGAAAGCAGCACCTTTTCGTGGCCGTCAATGATATTCTCCAGCTGAGAGGGATAGACATTGTAGCCGGAGGTGATGATCATTCTCTTAAGCCGCTGACGGAAATAGACGAAGCCATCCTCGTCCATGTGGCCCAGGTCGCCGGTGTGCAGCCAAATGCGGCCATCGCCGTGGGAGCGCAGAGTTTGAGCGGTTTCCTCGGGCTGATCCATATAGCCCAGCATAACGGTAGGGCCGGAAATGCAGATCTCACCTTCGGTGTTGGGGTCGCACTCTTCGGTGCTGCCAGGCTTGACGATCTTATAAAAGGTGTCGGGGAAGGGAACGCCGATAGAGCCGCTGCGGGCATAGTCCTTGGGGGTCAGGCAGGATGCGGTAACGCATTCTGTGGTGCCGTAGCCTTCCCGGATCTGCTGGTCGCAGTTGTGCTCTTTCAGGAAAGCATCCACCTTCTTCTTCAGCTCCGGGCTCAGGCTGTCGCCGCCGGAGAAAATGCCCTTCAGGAAGCTCAGGTCCACACCTTCCAGGTCCTGCGCCCGCAGCAGCGCCTCAAACAGCGTAGGCACCCCGGGGATCAGGTTGGGCTTCTGCTTTTTCAGGGTATCCGCATAGACCTTCACGCTGAACTGGGGAATCAGGATGCAGGTGGCACCGCCAATCAGGGCGGTATGGATACCGACACCCAGGCCGAAGCCGTGGAATACCGGCATAATGGACAGCATCTTCATACCGGCAACGCTGCCATAGCCGGAAGCGGCAATGGTCTGCAGACCCAGGGCATTGAAATTCAGGTTGGACAGCATAATGCCTTTGGTAGTGCCGGTGGTGCCGCCGGAATAGAGGATGGCACCGCAATCGTCATACTTGCTGTTGTGCTGGGGCAGAGCGGTAGATTTGCCGGCCTTGACCATATCGTACCACAGAGTGTACCCCTTGCTCTTGGGCTTTCTGTCTGCCTTACCGCCGGAGGTGATGGGGTAAAGCAGATTCAGCGGCGCAGGCAGCTCGTCCGCAATCCGGGCGATCAGCACCGTTATGGGCTGCTCCACCTTATCCAAAATGGAGGCTACCTTATCGTAAAACTGCGCAAGGGTCAAAATCGCCTTGCTGTGGGAAACCTTCAGATAGAATGCGATCTCCTCTGCAGCAGATAGAGGGTGAATCATATTGGGAATGGCGCCAATGCGATTGAGCGCATAGAAGCAGTCCAGCGCCTGGGGCGTATTGGCCATACAGATGGTGACCCGGTCACCCTTTTGGATGCCCATAGCGGTCAGACCCTTGGCGGCGGCATCAATGCGCTTCATAAATTCGGCATAGGTGGTTTCCTTACCCATAAAGCTGTAAGCGATGTTGCCGGGATACTTTCTGGCAGCTTCATTAAGAAGCGTGTACATACTTACATGGGGGTAGTCAATGGTGGCGGGAGTGTTGCCATAAAACTCTCTCCAGGGTGCGGATGCGGAAATGCCCATCTTTATATCTTCCTTTCAACCAGGCAATATTTTATGTATTATATCAGGAAATTGTGAATAATTCTAGTCCTAAGTTGGTTTTTTATACTTGTTTCTGTGGCAAAAGAAGAGTATAATAGAAAAAATTGCTCTTTTGGAGGACGGATTATGTTACTGGGAGGAATCGTGCTGCTCGCGGCTGTGTTTGCAGCACTTATGTGCATCGGGGCGGATGGCCTTAGCTGGCTGTGGATCGCACCGGTGAGTTTTGCAGGTGGCGTTGTGGCGCTGGTGGTGCTGGCATTTGCTTTTTTGTGGCTGATGTGCCAGCTGGTAGACCAATCGAAAGAACAGCAGCACGACAGCAAATTCTACCGCACGCTGATGGCGCTCTACATCAGCGCGATCAAAACGGTGACGCGGCTGCATATTCATACTGAGGGTTTAGAAAAGACCCCCAAGGATGGACGGTTCCTGCTGGTGTGCAATCATACCAGCCTGGCTGACCCGGTGATACTGCTACATTGCTTTGCCAAGTCTCAGCTGGCCTTTATCTCCAAGCGGGAGAATGCCACAATGTTCCTTGTAGGCAATGCAATGCACAAAATTATGTGCCAAACCATTAACCGGGAAAATGACCGTGAGGCTCTGAAAACCATCCTCAAGTGCATCCAGCTGATTCAGGACGACGAAGTGTCCATCGCCGTATTCCCCGAGGGGTACATACACCAGGACAAAAAGCTGCACCACTTCCGCAGCGGCGTGTTCAAAATTGCCCAAAAGCCCCAGATCCCCATCGTGGTCTGTACGCTGAAAAACGCCCCCAAATTCTTTGAAAACCTGCCCAAGCTGAAGCGGACGGATGTGGAGCTGCATCTGCTGGACGTGATCCAGCCGGAGCAGTATGCCGGAATGACAACCGTTGCCCTGGGCAACTGGGTGTATCAGATGATGGCAGAGGATTTGGGCCCCGATCTGGTGGCGCAGGATGAGGAAATTCAAAACGATACTTGATTTACCGCGGGAAAGTCGGTATAATAAGGTGTCAATTATGTCAATTACCCGATTTTGGAGGATATATACATGAAAAACAGTGAAAAAACCTTGGAGATGATCGTAAATCTGTGTAAGAACCGTGGCTATGTCTACGCCGGCTCTGAGATTTACGGCGGCCTGGCAAACTCCTGGGACTACGGCCCCTTGGGTGTGGAATTCAAGAACAATGTCAAGAAGGCTTGGCTGAAGAAATTTGTGCAGGAATCCGACTACAATGTAGGCCTGGACGCTGCCATCATTATGAACCCCACTACTTGGGTCACCACCGGTCACGTAGGCTCCTTCTCCGATCCGCTGGTGGATTGCAAGGGCTGCGGCTCCCGTCAGCGTGCTGACCAGCTGATCTCCGCTTCCGAGTCCGGCAAGGGTGTCAATGTGGACGCTATGGACACCAAACAGATGAACGCTTTTATCGAGGAGCACGAGGATGTGGTCTGCCCCAACTGTGGCAAGCATCACTTTACCTCTATCCGCAACTTCAACCTGATGTTCCAGACCAAGATCGGCGTTACCGAGGATAGTTCCTCTGTTGCCTATCTGCGTCCCGAGACCGCCCAGGGTATCTTTGTGAACTTTGCCAACATCCAGCGCACCACCCGTAAGAAGCTGCCCACATGGCCGGTGGTCACCCAGGTGGTGGGGTTCATGATGATAGCGGCATCCAGGCCAACATTATAGTCGGATTCCTGGACGAACTTCTTCAGCCAAGCCTTCTTGA
>JAZSCE010000027.1:0-9753 GCA_045602725.1 Faecousia sp.
CGAAACGCAATGCGGTTCGGGATTTTACTTTAGATGCTTAAGAAATAGTTTGCGATGCCACGGGCGATGGCTTCCGCCTTAAGCTGTACCTTGATATCATCCATCATATCCGCAAGATCCTGGGCATTGGTCATAAAGCCATTTTCCGTCAGCACCAGCGGACAAACGGACTGCCGTGCCATATAGTACAGATTCCAGTCCAGCAAAGTCTTGGGATAGATACCGGTTGCGTTGGTCTGCTCATAAATGTGCTGCGCTGCCGGCTGTGAGAAAGGCGTAAAATACAGCACCTGGGCACCCCGATGGTCCGGGAATCCGCCGATGGAATTCTGATGGATGGCAACGCACAAATCCGGCGCAGTTTGCTTCAGATGTAAAATCCGCTGATCTACAGCGATGGAATCGTCACCGTCACGATTCAGCACCACCGTAGCACCGGTGCTTTCCAACTCCTTCTTTACTGCCATCGCCAGCTTCAAATTCAGCTCCGCTTCGTCGACCTTCGAGCCATCGGGAAGCGTGGCAGCGCTGCCGCCATCATAGCCGCCATGACCCACATCCAGCAAAACGAGCGTACCGGTCAGGTCTGCGCTGTAGGCATTTTCCGCCTTTGTTGCCTTGGCAGGATTCAGGAAGGTCAGGCACAGCTGGTCTTTCTCATTATAGTGGGCATCCCAGCCGTAGAAGCCGCCGGCTTTCTTCAGATTCAGCCGCAGCACGCAATCGGATTTGTTCTGCGTAAGCTGTGCAGAGCTGAACAGCGGGTTGTCCTCCGGTATGGTAACCGTGCCCTCGAATACTGTGGCATAGCAGAATGTGATCTGCACATATTCTGCCGTAACCTTGGTCACCCGAAAATCACGGTCAGCGGGATTGATGTATTCCTGGGGTCCAAATTCCAGCCAAAACGGTGCTTTCCACAGGCAATCCAGGGTCAGTACCGTATGATTTTTCACAACCTCCAAGGACGCAAAACCGATCTCATTGTGATCCGGCAATGTGCCACGATAAACCTCCACCACCGGAGCAGTCTGACCGGGTGGCGGATAATTGGGCTTTTCAATATACACCCGTCTGCCACAGCGCAGCAGGCGATAGGAATTTTTGCCCTGGGTGACCAGGTCCTTGTCGCAGTAGTCCATCGTACCCTTGGGAAGATAGTTGTTCCGGGGGTCAGAATAGTCATCGGTGGTAGCGCCGTTAAAGGTCTCCGCCGTGCTGTTGACAATTTCCGCAATGTAGCCGGAGCCGACATCGATATAGTTGCCGTAATCCGGCGTTACGCTGGGATCGGATGCCAGAATATCCGCCGACTTTTTGCAAATCACATCGGCAGAATAATAGGTTTCGGTAACACCGTTACAGGTTGCGGTGTAGGCAAATTTGCCCAAATTCAGATCCTGCGTGTTATCTGCAGGCAGCTGATACTGGCCGCTATAGCGGACAAAGCCCGCTGCCACGCCCTGCTGATCCGCAGCCTGCTGCATCTGCACTTCCTTGTCGCCCAAAGTGACCTTCAGGATGCTGCCCTGGCGCACCGTCAGGCTCAGCTCAATTGCAGTGCCGCAATTATAGGTTGTCTTCTGCGCGGGAGAATAGCTCTGCACCGCATAGCGGTATTCTACGCTGTAAGTAACGCTCTGATCCTTGTGGGCAACTGTGATCTCATTCATACCGGGCTGTAGCTGTACCGTATGGGTGAACGCGCCATCGCTGTCACGCTCCACCTCAGTGCCTGCAATCGTCAGCGGTTGGGTAATGTCCGATGTGCCCTCAAAAACCAACGTCTGCTCTGTGGAAACAACAGCTTGCTCCTCAGGCGCAGTCACCGTCAGCTGGGTATATTTCGGTGCTGTAGGCTCGGTGGGCGTGGTGCTGGGGGTTGCCGGGTCCTGATTCACGCACAGCGCAATGATCACCACCATAATCAGCAGGGCCGCCAGGATTCCGATCAGCATATTCAGTTGCTGTGCCTGCCTGCGCCGTCTTCTTCTTTGTCTGGTTGGATTTGTCATATCTACACCTCAAATCGGGAGTTGTCCTCGCTTCTGTATGTCCCATTTTACCACAGCGCGTTTGGAAAGTAAAGTTGATTTATGAAAAGCAATCCCCGAAACCGAAGCTTCGGGGATCTTTTTATTCACTTCAGTTCTGCAATTGCGATCTTTCTGTAATCCACAGCTACGGAGGTATTCTCAACAATTTCATCCATAATTTCGGAAGCCTTCACAGACTTTGCGCCGTCGGTGCACATCCGGATCCAGCCTTCCTCAGCGCCCACAAAATACATAATGTGGTAGCCGTAGGAGGTCTTTACCAGGCCATAGTCACCGGTCTTGCGGCTCGCATCGAAGCACCAATCATTGAATTCCGCCACCATTTTACCCTTCCAGGTATCGGTGTACAGACCGCCGGTGGACTTAGAGCCGGGATCTTCGGTCTTCTCCGTTGCCAGCTTTGCGAAGCTGTCCTCTGTGCGTTCGCCGGCCAGCCAGGCATCCAAAATCGCCTGGGCATCATCCCGGCACTTGTTCCACTCTTCCTCGGAATAAATGGTGGTCTTGCCATCTTCGCTCTTGGTGCCGCCCTTGGGCTGGATCAGAATGTGGCGCACATCTACCAGCTTACCGCTGTCCTTGGTGACCCGGAAGTAATCATCCAGCACCAGCTCGGACTGATGCGCCTTGTAATAAGCCTCAATTTCCTCCACATCCACTTCCACAGTCTCGATATACTCTTTCCAGTACGAGCCGCCCAGGAAGTAGGTCCACATAAACTCATAGTAGGTATCGAAGGTGGTACCGCAGCCCGTCATACTCTCCAAAAATTCTTCCAGGGAAGTGTATTTTTGGGAAATTGCGGCAGACAGCATATCCTTTTCCAACGTTTCAAACTGGGAAGCATACACCTGCGGCATCTCAAAACCGGCTTCCTCTGCCATATCCAGCACCAGCGCATCCCGCATCCAGGTTTCGATAGCGATCTCGATGAAGTATTGCTGCCAGGTTTTTTCTGTGTCGGGATCATAATACTGCTCATCCAGCGGTACATCCTTCTCAAGGTCCGCAAAATTTGCGTTGCCTACAATATCCCAGTAATATACCTGCATCAGCCGATTGGTCAGCTTATGCTGGCCCATAGTAGCGATGACCGTATCCCGGCCGCTCATAAAGCTGCTATTGCCCAATGCAGTATCCAAGGTTTCTGCCGATACGCTGTAAGATTTTTTGTAACTGATATCATTTTCTCTCAAAAATCCAGGCAGGAATCTTCCGCTGGTGCCATAGCTGATCAGGCTAACTAGCACGCACAGCAAAACAAGACCAATAAAACCAAAGGTCAAAATCTTCATTACCTTCAGTTTTTTGCCGATGGTATTTTCTTCATTATCTTTGCCGCAGCTGGGGCAGATGCTATTGCCTTCCTCCAACTCAGCCTGACAGTATTTGCACTGCATAGTAACCTCTTCCTCCTGTTTCCAGGCTATTTGATATTAAAAATATTATCACGGAATACCGGGAAAAGCAATACAAAACGCAATTTGTTTACATTTTATGAAAAAACGCGCAGCTATCTAAGCTGCGCGCTATCTCACAATGTTTCTTTTTTCGCCTTGATCTGTGCTTCCAGCTCTTCCAGCATCCCGGCGGTAACCTCGGGGCGCTGCAGCAGTGCCTTCATCAAGCCCAGCATATCCGGCTTGTGGCGGTGGCTGAAGATGGTAGCCGCAAAGTACTCTTCCCGGGTCATCGTAGGCAGGAAGGTTCTGCCGTAGGTTTTGTTGTGCCGCACAAAGCCCGCCTCACGAATGGCACCTTTTTTCAGCAGTCCGTTCAGGAGAATATGTACAGAGCTGTCTTTCCAACTCTTTTCCTCAGAACGCTCCAAAAAATCTGCTCTGGACAGCGCACCACCGTCGCACCAGAGGACGTCCATTATCTCCATTTCGCTTTTTGTCAGTTCCATGCGCACATTCCTCCCTGCAATGTAGACTAGTATATAAATTTTGCCCTTTTTTGTCAATTCTTGAATTGTAAAATTTACCAGTTATTTTTTGTCAATCTTTGGTAATAATGCTACCTTTTGAATATTTCTGCCGTATTTTCCTTATGCGCCTTGCATTTTTGCTCACTGCAGCGCAAAGAAGCCGGCACAGCGTGCCGGCTTCTTTATATACATCTTCAATTATCCAAGCAGATTCTTAAGAATCTGGCGGTTAGCTTCCATATCCGCAACCTTGGTAGCCGTGACCGTACCCACCGTCATATCGGTGTAGGTACCGGCAGCCGGGATCTGCTGATTGGTAATGGTGGTGCTGCTGAGCATTGGGAAGATCTCCATTGCGTAATTGACGATCTCCTGATTGCTCATAGTGGTAGTCACCATCGGCAGAACATCCTCCAAAATGTCCAGCATTTCGGGAATGCTCTTGTTCTTATACTCATTGACCAGCGAGGTCAGCACCTTTCTCTGACGCTCTGCGCGCTTGGCATCCATATCCAGCTTCCGGATACGGGAATAATACAGCGCCTGCTGACCATTGAGGCGGGTGACACCGGCAGGGACCGCCAATGACCAGTTGCCCTTCATATAGTCTGCTTCCTTCTGCGTCACATTGATGACAACGCCGCCCAGCATATCAATGATTTGCTCAAAGCCGGAGAAGTCCACTTCCACACCGGCATCCACGGCAACGCCGAAGTTTACCGCCAGTGTTTCATTCAGGCACTTGAAGCCGCCGTGGGCATAGGCTGCATTCAGCTTTTCAGAGCCCCAGCCGGGGATGTACACATAAGTATCCCGCAGGAAGGAGATCATAGAGAAGGTGCCCTTCTGCACATTGAAAGAGCACAGGATCATAGAGTCAGAGCGCTGACGGCCTTCACCGGGACGGCGATCCTGACCGACCAGCAAAATATTGACATAGCCGTCGCTATTGGCATCCGGCACCTGATGCGGCGGCACAGTATTGTGCTCCACATCCGTCGGATCCATAACCGGACCGGTAAAATCGGGGTCAACCGGATCCGTCGGCATTGTCCAGCCGGGAGGATTGGTCTCATCCTCATAGGGATCCACACGGCCAATTCTGCCGAACAGATACTCAACATACGCCGTGGCAAATATCATGACAAACAAAACCAGTGCCAAAAATCCGCACAGGATACTCAGGGCTATTTTTTGTCCGCGAACTTTCTTCGCAGCCTTTTCATTTTCATTCATTACTATTTCCTCCAATTGCAAGGAACTTTTGTTTCTGTCTTTTCTACTCGCAACGCCGGAAATAACCGGTGGTTTATGCTTTGCGCACACAATTATATGCCATCAGGCAGAAAAAAGCAAGCAAAATATATGCCGCTTTTATTTTTGCGAAACATTTTATTCGCAAAAGTCGCAAAAATTACCCTAATTTTCTTGTTTTCTCCAACAGCAAATGCTCTGCAAGGCCGCAGATCACCTCGCCATTGGTAGGTTTCTTCAGACAGCTACCAACGGGAAACCATTGCCGCCACACCTGCTCATCCCGGCGATTGAAGGCAAATTCTACCGCAGTACGGATGGAGCGCTCCACCTGCTGCCAGCGCACGCCATAAATAGCACCCACTGCAACATACAGTTCCTTCGTCAGGGATTGGGAATGGTCCTGCGCATAAATCTCAATTGCCGTACACAGATAATGATAGCCGTTATGCTTAGGATTGAGCCCCAATTGAAGCAAAATCGTCGCCAGTTTCTGTGAATCGTTTTGCGGCTGGATCTGCGTGCACTGCGTCGCAACATCCCGTATCCGCTCTGCCACGACCTGCAGCTCGCAGGGCTTGAGCAGCACATAGCTGACATCCAATTGCGCCAGCTGGTCGAAAACATAGTCGCTGCGATAGGACATGGTCACCAGCGTTTTCAGCTTATGCCCGTGTTCGGCTGCATATTCCAGCACACGGATACCGTCCAGACCTGCCAGCATCACATCCGTCACCAGCACATCCGGCCGAAAGCTGTCCAGCAGCGCCACCGCAGCATTGCCACTATGCACGATTCGGATGGTAAATTCATCCTTCAACACCGATTCCAGTGTCTCGCAGAATTCTTCGTTGCTATCCGCAATCAGCAGTTTCCTTTTCTCCATAGCTTTCTCCATTTGCAAGTAATGGTTTTTTACATATTACCATATTCGGCAAAATATTGCAAACGAATACGCCTATTCTTTTTCGACAATTATCGACAAAAAAGGGTCTGCCATCGACAGACCCTTTCCGTTTCCTTAAAAATCAGGGGTTCTTACATCCAGCGTGATGTTCAGCGTCACTTCCCGGCCGGCACGCCAGACGGAAATGGTGGTGCTTTCGCCGCCGCTGTACATTTCCAGCACCCGGGTTAACTCATTTAGGCTGCTTACTGGATGATCGCCGATGCCCACAATGATATCCTTTGCCAGGACGCCTGCCTTCTGGGCAGCGCCGCCGGCGGTGACTTCTGTAACATAGGCGCCCATAGGCAGACCATAGTAAATGGCGGTCTGCTGATCCACATCGTGGACCATAACGCCCAATGCCGCACCGGTGATATAGCCGTAGTCCCGCAGATCGGTGATCTTCTTCCAAATATCATCCATCGGCACAGCGAAGCTGATGCCCTCAATGGTAGCGCCGGAGCTGGTGGTGCCGGAATACTTGGCTGTGGTGATGCCCACGACCTCACCCTTCATATTCAGCAGCGGGCCGCCGGAATTGCCGGAGTTGATGGCTGCGTCGGTTTGGATCATATTGATCCGGGCGCCTTCGGTGGTGATCACACGGTCCTTGGCGCTGACATAGCCTACGGTCATGGTGGAGGTCAGCTCACCCAAAGGATTGCCAATGGCCACCACCTGATCGCCAACAATCAGATCATCGCTGCTGCCGGCCTTCAGGAACGGCAGCTTTTCCGCGTTGATCTTCAGCACCGCCACATCGTTGGTAGCATCATAGCCTACCACTTCCGCTGCATACTCCTGGCTGCTGTGCAAGGTAACCTTAACACCGGTCGCGCCCTCTACTACGTGGTAGTTTGTAACGATATAGCCATCCTCCGTGATCACAAAGCCAGAGCCGGTGGATGTGCCCTGCTGACCAAAGGTGCCCTTGACCGTCGCGGAAACGGTTACGATGCTGTCCACACTTTGGGCATAGACCTGACCGGGTGTCAGACCCTCAACGCTTTCATTGGGCGTGCCGGAAATGGAATTGCCGTTACCTGTGAAGGAATTGTCCTTGATCTCCTCTCGCAGCTGGTCAATGGTCTGCTGCATTTGGTGGATGATCTGCTCATTGCGCTTGATCTCATCGCCCCAGGTCATATGCAGCCAAAGCACAGCGCCGATACTGCCGGCAACCACGATGGCCAGCGCCAGCAGGCAGGACAGCGCCAAAATAAAGAGCTTTCCGCCCTTTTTCTTTTTGGGCTCCGGTTCTGTAATGATCTCAACTTCGATCTCTTCCGGGTATTCCTCATCTTCCACCAAGATTTCTTCCTCTACAGGCTCATCCGGCAGAAAATCAGAGCTCTCGGCAACCGGATCAAATTCCGGCTGTGCGGGGGTGTTTTCCAGGTTGTCCATTGTGTGTCCTCCCTTGGTCTTTGTATGTAATCATCATACTGGTTGGATGTGAATAAACCGTGTACGATACAAAAAACTTTTATTAACATATTTTATCCATATCATATAAGTTTTTCCAGCCTCCGTCAAGATAAAAAAGTGCGGCAGCACTTGCTGCCGCAGGCGAAAATTACTTCTTACGGAAAGACTTGCAGTCAGTGCACTGATCCATAGTAGGATTGTCCTCGTGGGTGCCCACCAAGATGCGGTCCAGGGAGCAGAAATTCTCGGTATCGCAGTGGTAAGCGCAGGACTTAACCGTGCATTCGATGCACTTATTGGCATTGGTATTCATTCTCTTTCCCTCCTTATATTTAAGATCAGCATTATTATGACCCGCCGAAAGCAAAAATATGCGCCGTTTTTCTATAGCAGCGATTGACTTTTTTCGTATCTGTATGTATAATATATGCGAAAATCCGAAGGCGGAAATCCGTCTTTTGAAAGGAAGGAAATTGCAATGATTTACAGTAGCGAAGTACAACATATGTGCAGCGTTGCCAAGGGCGCCTACCACGGTCCTGCTCCCATCCCCGAAGAGGGCAAGTGGGTACAGGCTAAGGAGATCAAGGATATCAGCGGTTTTACCCACGGTATCGGTTGGTGCGCTCCTCAGCAGGGTTGCTGCAAGCTGACTCTGAATGTCAAAGAAGGCATTATTGAGGAAGCTCTGGTTGAAACTCTGGGCTGCTCCGGCATGACCCACTCCGCCGCTATGGCATCCGAAATTCTGATTGGCAAGACCATTCTGGAAGCTCTGAACACCGACCTGGTGTGCGATGCCATCAACACCGCCATGCGCGAGCTGTTCCTGCAGATCGTTTATGGCCGCAGCCAGTCTGCATTCTCCGAGGGTGGCCTTGCTGTAGGCGCTTCTTTGGAGGACCTGGGCAAGGGTCTGCGCAGCCAGGTTGGCACTATGTTTGCCACCAAGGTCAAGGGTCCCCGTTACCTGGAGATGGCAGAGGGTTACGTTACCCGCTGCGCTCTGGATGAGGACAACCTGATCATCGGCTATGAGTTCATCAACCTGGGTAAGATGATGGACTTCATCAAGAAGGGCGACGATGCCGCCACCGCTCTGGAAAAGGCCAAGGGTCACTACGGCCGTTTCGAGAACGCTGCTAAGTACATCGATCCCCGCCACGAATAAGAGGAGGATAACACAATGGCTTTGTTTGAAGGTTACGAAAGAAAAATCGACAAGATCAATGGTGTCCTCGCTCAGTACGGCCTGAACTCTGTTGAAGAGTGCCGTGAACTCTGCGTGGCAAAGGGCTTCGACCCCTACACCATCACCAAGGGCATTCAGCCCATCGCTTTCGAGGACGTGGCTTGGGCTTACTGCGTAGGCGCTGCCATCGCTCTGAAGAAGGGCGTTAAGAACGCTGCTGAGGCTGCTGAGGCTATCGGCATCGGCCTGCAGGCATTCTGCATCCCCGGCTCCGTTGCTGAGGACCGTAAGGTCGGTCTGGGCCACGGCAATCTGGGTGCTATGCTGCTGCGTGACGAGACCAAGTGCTTTGCTTTCCTGGCAGGTCACGAGTCCTTCGCTGCTGCTGAAGGCGCCATCGGCATTGCCCGCTCCGCCAACAAGGCCCGTAAGGAGCCCCTGCGGGTCATCCTGAACGGTCTGGGCAAAGACGCTGCACAGATCATCAGCCGCATCAACGGCTTCACCTATGTGCAGACCAAGTTCGACTACTACACCGGTGAGCTGGAGATCGTCAACCGCATCGCTTACTCCGACGGTGAGCGCGCTGCCGTTAACTGCTACGGCTGTGACGATGTCCGTGAGGGCGTTGCTGTTATGCGTTATGAGGGTGTTGACGTTTCCATCACCGGCAACTCCACCAACCCCACCCGCTTCCAGCATCCCGTTGCCGGCACCTACAAGAAGTGGTGCAACGAGAACGGCGTTAAGTACTTCTCCGTCGCATCGGGCGGCGGTACCGGCCGTACCCTGCACCCCGACAACATGGCTGCAGGTCCTGCTTCCTACGGCATGACCGACACCATGGGCCGTATGCACGGTGACGCTCAGTTTGCAGGCTCTTCCTCCGTTCCCGCCCATGTAGACATGATGGGACAGACTGGCACAGCTAACACTTGGCTGG
>JAZSCE010000028.1:0-17606 GCA_045602725.1 Faecousia sp.
CGGTACCGACTTGGAGGTGTTGGCCTACTGGAAGGACCACTGGGTGAACTGGCTGACCAGCCTGGGCATCAAGAAAGCCAGCCTGCGCCTGCGTGACCATGATCCCGCTGAGCTGGCCTTCTACTCCCGCGCTACCACCGATATCGAGTACCAGTTCCCCTTCGGTAACGGCTGGGGCGAACTGTGGGGCATCGCTGACCGTACCGATTACGACCTGGGTCGCCATCAGGAGGCTTCCGGCAAGAAGCTGACCTATTTCGATCCCGATCGCAACGAGCATTATATCCCCTATGTTATCGAGCCTTCCTTGGGCTGCGACCGTGTGGCGCTGGCATTCCTGTGCGAAGCTTACGATGAGGAAGTGGTCGGTCAGGATAAGAACGGCAAGGACGATGTTCGCACTGTGCTGCGCCTGCATCCGGCTTTGGCACCTTTCAAGGCAGCCATCCTGCCCCTTTCCAAGAAGCTGAGCCCCAAGGCAGAGGAGATTTACAGAGAACTGCGCAAGGACTTTATGGTGGACTTTGACGATGCCGGCTCTATCGGCAAGCGTTACCGCCGGGAGGACGAGATCGGCACACCTCTGTGCATCACCGTGGACTTCCAGACCGTCGGCGATGAGAACACCCCTGCCGACGATTGCGTCACCGTCCGTGACCGCGATACCATGGAGCAGGTCCGTATCCCCATCAGCGAGCTAAAGGCTTACATTGCCGAAAAGTGCAAGTTCTAAGAGAATAAAAGAGAAGCGCCGTGGAAACCTCCACGGCGCTTTTATGTTGTTTATAGCACGCAAAAAGGGGAACATATTGAAAACAGTCATTTAATATGATATAATTATATTAAAACTTAAGCAAGGAGATAATGCATATGGCCAAAGGAATTATTTATGTAATGACTACTGTTGTTCCCGGACTTATCAAGATCGGCAAAACACGAACAGATAATTTTGAAAACAGAATGTATCAACTTGAACGAAACGGATATTCCAATGTTGTAGGCCTTAAGCGAAAATTTGCAATAGAAGTTGAAGACTACGATGAGAAAGAAAAACTCCTTGATGAAATTTTCGCAAAGAGCAATGTTCAGGGGTCGGAGCTATTCTCGCTAGATGCTGACCTTGTTGTCCAGCTGTTGTCGTCTTTCGAAGGAAAACAAATTTATCCCGAAACAATGACCAAGGAAGAAGTTTTTATTGCTGCTACCGAGGAGCATAAGATCAAAGAGGATTGGGCGCGAATACCTGATGGAAAGTATTATCTTTCTCAAACAGTAAAAGGTTTTGGCAAGGTTGTTGCAACAATGATCGTTTCCGACGGCAAACTCTCTGTCGAAAAAGGCAGCATCTGTGCGCCAACCAAAGATGGTTGGGTGCCTGAGGCAAGAAAAAATGCGCAAATCAAAGATAATATTCTTATCGAGACCGCAGATGCGAATTCACCCTCCACCGCAGGTTGGATCGCATTAGGACATTCGAACAACGGCTGGTCTGTCTGGAAAGACGCAAATGGACAACCGATCGATGTTTATAGAAAATAAATAAGTTTATACGAAAAACCCTGCCGAGAAATCGGCGGGGTTTTTATTAGTAATCAGCCCATAATAGCAGCCTGGGCGACGAGGTGGGCGATGGGCATAAGAAAGGGGCGGATGCCTACATCCGCCCGCGGGACGATGTTGGCATCGTCCTCTACAGGCACGCTTTCAGATATATGGGTGTAGGGGCGGCCATTGGCCGTCCGTACCGCGGTGCGTTATCGTACAAGCGGACGAGCAATGCTCGCCCCTACAAAGGGGAGTGTAGCCCAGAATAAACTGCGGCGCTAAAATTGGGCGGTTTACATAACAACAAAAATGGTTGTGGAGAACGGGGAAGGGAAAAGCGGAGGCGAAAAACGCCTCCGCTTATGCTTTACTTAAAATACTTCACTGCAGACTTAAACAGCTTCATATCGTATTCGCCGGGGACATTGCGGTAAAGACCGCCCTGCCAGCGCTCGCTGTGACCCATCTTGCCCAGCACACGGCCGTCGGGGGAGATGATGCCCTCGATGGCGCACACAGAGCCGTTGGGATTGAAGGCGGTGTCCATAGTGGGGTTGCCCTCCAGGTCAACATACTGGGTAGCAATCTGGCCGTTTGCCATTAACTGCTTGACCAATTCTTCGGAAGCGAAGAAGCGACCCTCGCCGTGGGAGATGGGTACATTGTAAACTTCGCCAACCTCGGTACCGGCCAGCCAGGGAGACTTATTGGTGCAGACCCGGGTACGCACGATCTTGGACTGGTGGCGGGCGATGTTATTGTAGGTCAGGGTGGGGCAGGTATCGTCGGTGTCGATGATCTTGCCATAGGGCACAAGACCCAGCTTGATCAGCGCCTGGAAGCCGTTGCAGATGCCCAGCATCAAGCCGTCCCGGCTTTCCAGCAGGCGGGTGACCTGCTCCTTGATCTCCGGATTGCGGAAGAACGCGGTGATGAATTTGGCAGAGCCGTCGGGCTCATCGCCACCGGAGAAACCACCGGGAATGAAGATCATTTGGCTCTCGGCGATCTTTGCGGCCACAGCTTCCACGCTGCGGGAAACATCCTCTGCGGTCAGATTGCGGATGACCACGATCTCAGCTTCAGCGCCGGCGGACATCATAGCCCGGGCAGAGTCATATTCGCAGTTGGTGCCGGGGAATACTGGGATCAGCACCTTGGGCTTAGCGGTCTTGATAACAGGTGCGGCGGTGAAGCCCTCGGTATAAGTAAAGGGAGCAACGGTACCCACATCGGTCTTGACCTTGGTGGGGTATACGCCCTCCAGCACGCTTTCATTCAGCTGCAGCAGCTCCTGGATGGAGGCGCTGTCATCACCCAAAACGATGGCAGCTTCCAAAGTGGTATGGCCGATCTTGGTGGCGTAGGGGGAAGTCACATCTTCCACCAATTCTGCCACGATGCAGCCCCAGCAGGGAACAAACCATTCCTTCACAGCGCCGTTGGCGGTGAAGCCAATGCGGTTGCCGAAGGACATCTTCATTACAGCTTCGCCCAAGCCATTCTCAACAGCCCAGGCAGCACGCACCTTGCCGGCTATATGCAGAGCGTGGAAGGTTTCCCAAGCGGCCTTCTTGCTGTCGGCGGTGTCCTCGGTGGGCGCAAAAAGGTAAACAGGGCTGTTTGCCTGCTTAAATTCGGGCGTCAGCACCTGATCGGCATCAATGGGAGCGATGGCGAAGGAAATCAGCGTGGGGGGAACATCCTTATCCAGGAAGGTGCCGGACATAGAGTCCTTACCGCCGATGGCAGCAGCGTTCAGCTCCAGCTGCGCATCCATTGCACCCAGCAGAGCGGCAAAGGGCTTGCCCCAGCGAGCCGGCTCGTTCTTGAGCTTCTCGAAGAATTCCTGCAGGGTCAGGTAAGCCTTCTTATAGTCTGCGCCGGCAGCTACCAGCTTAGCAACGGAGCTGTAAACAGCATCGTGAGCGCCGGTGTAGGGGTCAATGCACATTTGGTCGGGATCCATACCCCAAGCCATTACGCTACCCTGCTCGGTAACCTGACCGGGCAGCGTGGGCAGCTTGGCGGCCATTGCCTGGGCAGGGGTGGCCTGATACTTGCCGCCGAAGGGCATCAGCACAGAGCCGGTACCGATGCTGCCGTCAAAGCGCTCAACAAGGCCACGGCGGCTGGCGGTTTTCAAATCTGCTGCCATCTCACGCAGGCTGCAGTAAAGGCTGCGGCTCAGTGCTTTCAGGTCCTTCTTGCACACAGCCACGCTGGCATGCTTGCTGGCACCGTTGGTATCCAGGAATGCTCTGCTCAGGTTGGCAATGGTGTTGCCCTTCCACTGCATCACCATCCGCTCCTCCTCGGTAACGATGGCAACACGGTAGGCTTCCAAATTTTCTGCCTGGGCGAAAGCGATGAATTTATCGGCATCCTCGGCAGCCACAACCACAGCCATACGCTCCTGAGATTCGGAGATGGCCAGCTCGGTGCCGTCCAGACCGTCATACTTCTTGCGGACAGCGTCCAGATCGATCCGCAGGCCGGCAGCCAGCTCACCGATGGCAACGGAAACACCGCCTGCACCGAAGTCATTACAGCGCTTGATCAGCCGGGCAACCTCGGCATTGCGGAACAGACGCTGGATTTTGCGCTCTTCCGGAGCGTTGCCCTTCTGCACCTCGGATGCCATTGTGGTCAGGGATTTCATATTATGGCTCTTGGAGGAGCCGGTAGCGCCGCCGATGCCGTCACGGCCGGTGCGGCCACCCAAAAGGATCACCACATCACCGGGTGCAGGACGCTCACGGCGGACATTGTAAGCAGGAGCAGCAGCCACAACAGCACCGCACTCCAAACGCTTGGCAACGAAGCCATCGTGGTAGATTTCTGCAATGTGGCCGGTGGCAAGGCCGATTTGATTGCCGTAGGAGGAATAGCCTGCGGCGGCGGTGGTGCACAGCTTGCGCTGGGGCAGCTTGCCGGGCAGCGTTTCGCTCAGGGACTTTCGGGGATCACCGGCGCCGGTGACACGCATCGCCTGATGCACGTATGCACGGCCGGACAGGGGATCACGGATACAGCCGCCGATACAGGTAGCCGCACCACCGAAAGGCTCGATCTCGGTGGGGTGATTGTGGGTCTCATTCTTGAACATCAGCAGCCAATCCTGCTCTTCGCCGTTGACCTTGGCGCTGACGTGGATGGAGCAGGCGTTGATCTCTTCGCTTTCGTCCAGCTCCGGCAGCAGACCCCGCTTTTTCAGCACCTTTGCGCCGATGGTGGCGATGTCCATCAGAGTCTGGGGGCGCTTGGCAGCCTTTTCCTCACCGTAGACCTCGACACGGGCGTCCAAATAACGCTTGTAAGCCTCGGCAACGGCAGGATCGTCGATGACGGCATCCTCAATAATGGTGGAGAAGGTGGTGTGGCGGCAGTGGTCAGACCAGTAGGTATCCACAACACGAATTTCGGTGATGGTGGGATCCCGACCCTCATCTTCCCGGAAGTAATTCTGCAGGAACTTCAGGTCATCCAAATCCATTGCAAGACCCAGCTTGTCCAGCAGCTCGGTCAGGGCAGCCTCGTCCATTTGGATGAAGCCGGTGACGGTTGCCACGGATTCGGGGATGGCATAGGCCATCACCAGGGTTTCGGGCATTTCGAGGGATGCCTCCCGGCTTTCCACGGCATTGATGACATACTTCTTGATGGCGGCGATATCGTCATCGGTCAGGCTGCCAGAGAGTACATAAACCTTGGCAGAGCGGACCAAAGGACGCTCGCCCTGGCTCAAAATCTGAACACACTGAGCCGCAGAGTCAGCCCGCTGGTCAAACTGACCGGGCAGCGGCTCCACAGCGAAAACGATCTGTCCATCGGGAACAGCATAGGTAACATCGTCCACCTGAGGCTCGGAGAAAACGGTGCGGACCGCATATTGGAACAGCTTTTCGTCGATTTTCTCCACATCATAGCGGTTTAGGACACGGACACTTTCCAGCGCCGGAATCTGCAGGAAATCCCGAACCTCTTTCAGCAGGCTGTCCGCCTCGTGGGTGTGACCTGCTTTCTTTTCTACATATACGCGATAAACCATTCGGTTACCTCCATTTATGCCTGTAAAGCCTTGCGGCCAATATCGCTTCTGCGGAATGCTTTCTCAAACTGTACGCCCTCGACAATGCGGTATGCTTCCTTAACGGCAGCTTCCAGGGTGTCCGCTACGGCAGTTGTGCCGGTCACACGGCCACCGGAAGTCAGGAGCTTACCGTCAGAGAGCTTTGCACCGGCTACATAGGTGTGGGCATCTGCCTCCGGAGTCATAGTGATTTCAAAGCCCTTTTCGTAGCTTAATGGATAGCCGGCAGAGGCGGTGACTACGCAGCAAGCGTGCTTGTCAGCAAACTTGACTTCCGTTTCAGCCAAAGTGCCGTTGGTGGTTGCCTGCATAACCGTCAGCAGATCGCTTTCCAGCAGGGGGAGAACAACCTGGGTCTCCGGGTCGCCGAAGCGGCAGTTGTACTCAATCACCTTGGGGCCCTTGGGGGTCAGCATCAGGCCGAAATACAGGCAGCCCTTGAAGGTGCGGCTCTCAGCGTTCATTGCTTGGATGGTAGGCAGGAAAATCTCCTGCATACACTGCTCTGCAACAGCCTCGGTGTAGTAGGGGTTGGGGGCGATGGTGCCCATACCGCCGGTGTTCAGGCCCTGGTCATTGTCGAAAGCCCGCTTGTGATCCATAGAGGACACCATAGGCTTGACGGTTTTGCCGTCCGTAAATGCCAGCACGCTGACCTCGGGACCGGTGAGGAATTCCTCAATGACCACGGTAGAGCCGGATTTTCCGAACTTGGCGTTTGCCATCATATCGGTAACTGCTTCTTTGGCCTCTTCCCGGGTTTGTGCGATGATGACACCCTTGCCCAGCGCCAGGCCGTCTGCCTTGATAACCGTGGGAATTTCCGCAGTTTCCAGGTAAGCCAGCGCCTTGTCCAGGTCGGTAAAAATCTCATAAGAAGCGGTGGGAATTGCATACTTTTTCATCAGGTCCTTGGCAAATGCCTTGCTGCCCTCGATAATGGCGGCATTGGCTGTGGGGCCAAAGCAGGGGATGCCGATTTCATTCAGGCGATCCACGCAGCCTAAGACCAGGGGATCATCAGGCGCAACCACAGCGTAATCAATGGCGTGCTCTTTCGCAAAAGCAACGATGCTTTCGACATCCGTGGCAGAAATGGGGTAGCAAATGGCATCGCCGGCGATACCACCGTTACCGGGCAGCGCATAAATGGTCTGCACCTGGGGATTTTTCTTTAGGGAGCGGATGATGGCGTGTTCTCTGCCACCGCCGCCAACAACAAGAAGGTTCATAGCAAAAATCTCCTGTAGTTATTTCGCACCACAAGCCGGTGTCTCCACCGGCTTGTAATCATATTCTTAGTGATGGAACAGCCGCATACCGGTGAAGGCCATAACCATACCGTGCTTGTCGCACTCTTCGATGACCAGATCATCACGGATGGAGCCGCCGGGCTCGGCGATATAGGTAACGCCGGAAGCGTGGGCACGCTTGATGTTATCGGAGAAGGGGAAGAAGGCATCGGAGCCCAGCGCCACATTCTGACGGCTGGACAGCCAGGCACGCTTGTCCTCCTCGGTCAGCCGCTCAGGCTGCTCGGTAAAATAGTTCTGCCAAATGCCATCGGCGCAGACATCTTCCTCGTTACCGTTGATATAGCCGTCGATGACATTGTCCCGGTTGGCTCTGCCCAAGTCCTCACGGAACTTAAGACCCAAAGTCTTGGGATGCTGGCGCAGGAACCAGGTGTCAGCCTTGCCGCCTGCCAAACGGGTGCAGTGAATACGGGACTGCTGACCGGCACCCACACCGATGGCCTGACCGTCTACGGCATAGCAGACGGAGTTAGACTGGGTGTACTTCAGGGTGATCAGCGCCACGATAAGGTCAATCTTGGCGCTTTCGGGCAGATCCTTGTTGGCGGTAACGATGTTCTCCAGCAGATGGGCGCCGATCTTGAAATTGTTGCGGCCCTGCTCAAAGGTGATGCCAAAGACCTGCTTGCGCTCCTGCGCATCGGGGATGTAGTTCTCGTCGATTTTGACGATGTTGTAGCTGCCCTTGCGCTTGGACTTCAGGATCTCCAAAGCCTCATCGGTGTAGCCGGGAGCGATCACGCCGTCAGAAACCTCGGGCTTGATCAAAGATGCGGTCAGCGCATCGCAGACATCGGACAGTGCGACCCAATCGCCAAAGGAGCACATACGGTCAGTGCCACGGGCACGAACATAAGCGCAGGCCAGGGGATTCTCGTCAAGACCTTCCACATCTTCCACGAAGCAAGCCTTCTTCAGCTCCAGGGGCAGGGGCTTGCCCACAGCAGCGGAGGTGGGGGAAACGTGCTTGAAGGAGGTAGCGCAGGGCATACCGGTAGCTTCCTTCAGTTCCTTAACCAGCTGCCAGGAATTCAGAGCATCCATAAAGTTGATGTAGCCGGGACGGCCGTTGAGGATCTCGAAGGGCAGGTCGGCTCCGTCGTGCATATATACAGAAGCGGGCTTCTGATTGGGATTGCAGCCGTATTTCAGTTCAAATTCTTTCATTTTTCTACCTCACTGATGCTTGTTGATGATGGTCTGCTTTACTTCACGGGTCTTAAGGTCGGTATAACGGACGAACAGAGAGATCTTGTTGTTTTCGTCCAGGTTCTCCCACAGTTCCCGGGTAAAGGCTTCAATATCATTGGGAATGCTGACCCGCTCCGGCTCGCCCTGGAAGGTGGGGATCACGGGATTGCCGTCGCACACATAGGTGTGCAGGAAATGACCCAAGCCAGCGGTGGCAGGATATTCCCAGAAGAACCGGGCACAGGCATTACCCTCGGGATCGGCAGCCTTCAGGATGGACAGCTTGTGGCTGCCGTCATTTGCCTGAATGCCGGAGATACGGGGCGTCCAGTTGGGGCCGTCATCTTCAAACATCCGGGTGCGCAGAGCCGCTTCCCAGCTTTCGCCTTTGGCAAGATACTCCCAAATGGTGTCGGTCTGATCGCCGTTGGTGACGATCAGACCCTGACCAATTTCCCGGACGGGGTGATAGATAATCAGGTGGGGATCCTTCATCAGCGCAGGATCGTGGGCTTCGGTGCGGATGCCGTCAGGCTCCTGAATGAACACCCTGTTGCGGGAGTTTACGCTACGGCCCATAATGAAATAGGCGGCAACGGCGTTCTTGCCGTCAGGCGTAATGCCCAGCACGATGCCACGGCCGGGATATGTATTGCCATCCAGGCGCTCAGCCATAGACTTGATCTCATAAACGTTCATAATCGTATCTCCTTATTTGATAATGACCTTACGGCCTTCTACGGAAATTCGGCCCTGGCAGAACAGCGCCACAGCTTCGGGAAGCAGCTTCCATTCCACTTCTTCCATAATGCGTTTTTGCAGCGTCTCAGGGGTGTCATCCTCCCGGACGGCAACGCTCTTTTGCGCAATGATGGGGCCACCGTCGCACTCTTCGCTGACAAAATGCACCGTCGCGCCGGACAGCTTCACGCCATAGCGCAGCGCCGCCTCGTGGACGTGCAGGCCATAGTAGCCTTCGCCGCAGAAAGAAGGGATCAGCGCCGGATGGACATTGATGATGGCATTGGGGTAGGCTTTTACCAGCTCCTCGGTGAAGATGACCATACAGCCGGCCAGCACCACCAGGTCAATCTGCAGCGCCTGTAGCTTTGCCACCATAGCCACGGTGTAGTCCCGATTGTTTGTGTATTCCTTCCGGGGCAGGACGAAGCCGGGAATTCCGGCGTGGGCTGCCCGCTCCAGCGCGTAAGCGCCGGGCTTGGAGGAGATGACAGCGGCAATCTCGCCGCCGCCCAATTCGCCCTTGCTTTGCGCATCAATCAGCGCTTGCAGATTCGTGCCGCCGCCGGATACCAAAACTGCGATTTTGGTGCTCATTCCAGAATCACCTTTTCTTCATTTTCGATGATGGTGCCGATGACATAGGCATCCTCGCCATTGTCCTTCAGGATCTTAAGCGCGGTTTCTACCTGCGCAGCCGGCACAACAATGCTCATACCAACGCCCATATTGTAGGTGTTGAACATATCCCGCTCCGGGATGTTGCCCCAGGAAGCGATCAGGTCGAAAATCGGCAGGATCTTAACGGCGCTCTTGTCGATCCTGGCACACAGTCCGTCGGGGATGCTGCGGGGGATATTCTCGTAGAAGCCGCCGCCGGTGATGTGGGAAATACCCTTCACATCCACCTTCTCCAGCAGAGCCAGCACGCTCTTGACATAGATCTTTGTGGGGGTCAGCAAAGTCTCGGCGATGGTCTTGCCGCCCAGCTCGGGGCGGGCAATATACAGCTCGGGGTTGTTATTGTCAATATCAAACACCTTGCGGCACAGGCTGAAGCCATTGGAGTGAATGCCGGTGGAAGCCAGGGCGATCACCACATCGCCGGCTGCCATACGGGTGTTGTCGATAATCTTCTTTTTGTCTACGATACCTACGGCAAAGCCGGCCAGATCGTAATCCTCAACGGGCATCAGGCCGGGATGCTCAGCGGTCTCGCCGCCAATTAAGGCGGCGCCGGACTGGACACAGCCCTCTGCGACACCGCCGACAATGGCAGCGATCTTCTCGGGGAAATTCTTGCCGCAGGCAATGTAATCCAGGAAAAACAGAGGCTTTGCGCCGACGCAGATAATGTCGTTGACACACATGGCAACAGCGTCGATGCCGATGGTATCGTGTTTGTCCATCAAAATGGCCAGCTTGACCTTGGTGCCACAGCCGTCAGTGCCGGAGACCAAAACGGGCTCCTCCATACCGGCGATGGGCAGACCGAAGCAGCCGCCAAAGCCGCCCACATCATCCAGGCAGCCCTCATTACGGGTGCGGGCAACGTGCTTTTTCATCAGTTCGACAGCTCTGTAGCCGGCGGTGATATCCACGCCGGCAGCGGCATAGCTGGCCGATTGGGAGTTCTTGTGATCCATTTGAAAGCTCCTTTGATCGAAAATTATTCTTTGCCATTCCAGCAGTAGGTGCACAACTTGCAGGGGTCAATGCCGATGGATTGGATAACACCCTCCAGGGACTGGAAATCCAGCGAGCCCAAATGCAGCTTGTCTGCCATAGCCTGGCGCAGATTTTTGCCTCTTTCGGTATTGCCGTCGCAATACTCGTCCATATACTTGAAGCCCTCTTCGCCCTCCAGTTCCATAATGATGCGGCGGGCGATCAGGTCCATCTCGTTGTTACTGCGGGAGAAATTCAGGTATTTGCAATTAAACATAATCGGGGGGCAGGCAGAGCGCATATGCACCCGCTTGGCACCGCTTTCGTATAGGAATTCCACAGTTTCCCGCAGCTGGGTGCCACGGACGATGGAATCGTCCACCAGCAGCAGGCTCTTGTCCTGAATCAGGGCAGGAACGGGAATCTGCTTCATTTTGGCAATGCGGTTGCGGTCCGATTGCTTGGAGGGAGTAAAGCTGCGGGACCAGGTGGGGGTGTATTTGATATACGCCCGGGCGAAGGGCAGGTGGCTTTCGTTGGCATAGCCAATGGCGTGGGGCGTGCCGCTGTCGGGCATACCGCAGACATAATCCACATCGGCAACTGTGCCTTTTTCGTTGTCCTGCTTCGCCATCAGCGCGCCGTTACGGTAGCGCATCAGCTCCACATTCACGCCCTCATAGGAGGAGGTGGAGTAGCCGTAATAGCTCCAAAGGAAGGCGCACATCCGCATTTCCTTGCCGGCAGGCGCCAGGGTGGTAATGCCGTCTGCCGTGATCTGCACGATCTCGTTGGGACCCAGCTCACGCTCATCGTCAAAGCCCAGCTTCTGATGAGCAAAGGACTCGAAGGATACGCTGTAGCCATCTTCGCGGCGGCCGATCCAAACGGGCAGGCGACCTACCTTGTCACGGGCGGCAATGATAGAGCCGTCATCCTTTAGAATCAGGATAGAGGCAGTGCCGTCAACCACCGCCTGCACAAGGCGGATGCCCTCGGCAAAATCATTGCTAAGACTGATGAGCGCACCAATCAGCTCGGTGACATTGACACTGCCACCGGTCATCGCATCGAAATGACCGCCGTCCGACAGATAGGTTTTGACCAATTGCTCAGCATTGTTGACCGCACCGGTAACGCACAGGGCGAAAGAACCCAGCTTGGAGCGGATCAGCAGGGGCTGGGGATAAAAATCGCTGATGCAGCCGATAGCCGAGGTGCCTTCCATCTCGTCAAAGATGTCCTTGAATCGGGCACGGAATGGGGTGGTCTGGATGCTGTGAATTTCCCGCTGCAGACCGATCTTGGAATCGTACGCAGCGATGCCGGCACGGTGGGAACCCAGATGGGAATGGTAGTCGGTGCCGAAAAACACATCCTCTATACAATCGTGACGGGATACAATGCCAAAATAACCGCCCATAAGGCTTCCTCCTTGGAAAAGTGCGAAATTAAGCGAAGAACAGCTTGTTCAGAGTCATAGGATCGACATACTCGCCGTCCTTGTATACACGCATATTGCCGGATGCGACCTCGTCGATCAGCATAACATTGCCGTCAGGATCGTAGCCAAACTCAAACTTGATGTCATACAGCTCCATACCCTTGGCTGCCAGATCGTCAGCGACGATCTTGGTGATGGCCTGGGTCATAGACTTCAGGTCCTCGTACTGCTCGTCGGTCATCACACCGATGGCGACCAAAGCGTCCTTGGTGATCAGCGGATCGCCCTTTTCATCGTCCTTCAGGGTTGTCTCCACATAAGAAGGCAGCTTGGCACCGCTCTCGATCAGTGCGCCGTAACGGCGGATGAAGGAGCCCACAGCACGCTCACGGCAGATAACCTCCAAACCCTTGCCAAAGACCTTGGCAGGCAGAACCTCCATCGTGGTGTTGGCAAGGTCTGCGCTCACATAGTGGGTACGGATGCCGGCGGCATTGATTTTCTCGAAGAAGTAGATGGACATACGCAGATTCACATCGCCCACGCCTTCGATGGTCAGGCCAACGGAATTCTCGCCGGGATCAAATACGCCGTCCTTGCCGGTGCAGTCATCTTTGAACTTCAGCAGGCAGTTGCCGTTGGGCAGGGCATAAACATTCTTGGTTTTACCGGTGTACAGAAGAGTCAGGTTTTCCATAATCAATTACCTCTTTTTCAAAAGTTTATTTGTTGACAGTTTGGTTGATTAACCCTGCAGAGCAGCGTCCTTTTGCAGGACCTTTTCCGCATCGGCAGTGCGCTTGGCATCCAGCTTTGCGGCAAGGGAAGCATCCTCTACGCCTAAAATCTGAACAGCAAGCAAAGCGGCATTGACAGCTCCGTCCACAGCAACAGTGGCAACCGGAATACCGGAGGGCATCTGTACCGTAGACAGCAAAGCGTCAATGCCGTTGGTAAATGTAGAGGATTTCATAGGGATGCCGATAACAGGCAATGTGGTATTGGCGGCAATTGCGCCGGCCAGGTGTGCGGCCATACCCGCCGCGGCGATGATCACGCCGAAGCCGTTATTGCGGGCGTTGAGTGCAAAGTCTCTCGCCTGCACCGGGGTGCGGTGGGCAGAATATACGTGCATCTCGTAGGGTACGCCGAAGGAGCAGAGGGTATCTGCGGCTTTTTGGACTACCGGCAGATCGCTGTCGCTGCCCATAAGGATCGCTACTTTTTTCATAAAGAATCCTCCGATCTGTAAAATAAAAAATGGACACACTTCCCCTATCTGAGATGGAGAGTGCGCCCAGACGGTCGGCTTGCTTTTCTTGCCTTTGCTCCGTGTGGTGCTCCACTGATCCGTCAGTCACAAAGGCCGCATTTACTTACAAAAATATTATATAATAAAAGGACCGCAAAGTCAATTTGGAGAAAAGACGGAATACGACCTTTTTACAGGAAAACTCCTTGTGAATCTTGCCGATAGTTTCCTATTTTTCGTTGACCCAGCGTGCGGCATTGTCTTTCATTTTCTTCAGAATGGAGGCTACGGTCTGCACCTCGTCTTCTGTAAGGCCGGCCATAATCTGCTGATCCCACTCTATCACAATCTGCTCCAGCTGCGGCATCAGATCCTGGGCTTTTTGGGTGGGGTGAAGCTGCAGCACCCGCTTGTCGGAAGGAGAGGGCGTCCGGGTGATGAAGCCGCTCTTTTCCAATGCGGCAGCCTGCCGGGCGACATTGCTCTTATTGATGAACATCATCTGTGCCAACTGATCCTGGGAAATGCCGGGATAGAAACAAATGCGGGAAAGATAGCTGATATGGCAGCTCTTCAGGCCAAAGGGCGCGGTTTTCTCGCTCCGGAACTGGATGCCGCATCGAATGATGGCGTACAGATCGTTGTTCAGCTGAGACATAGACACATCTCCTTACATACATTCTGATAAATATTTTAGCATTTTTCCGCTTCCTTGTAAAGGGTTTCAGGGATTTTTGTTGCAACAGCGCAGCGGGTGTGGTATTCTAAAATATATATAGAGCAAGGAGGCGGAAAGAGATGAAACGCTTTTGTAAATTGATCGCGCTGCTGCTGGTAGTGGTGCTGCTGTTTACCGGCTGTAATCCGGTGGCATTCCGGCAGTGGATACAGGGCTTGATGGGACAGCAGATGGTGCCGTTTTCTCAGATGGAATACTCCCGTCCGGATATGGAGGAATTCCGCAATCAGCTGGATGCGTGTACCGAGGGCGCCAAGTCCGATACAAAAGCAAGCGTGCTGATGGACAAGGTCTACATCTTTTATGATGTCTATTACCGTTTCTACACCAATTACAAGCTGGCGAATATCTATTATTACCAAAACCTGACGGATGCGCATTGGGCGGAGGAATATACCTTCTGCCTGGAAAATTCCGCTGAGGTGGATGCGGGTATGGATCAGCTGCTGCACGCATTGGCAGAAAGTAAGCTGAAAACCGAGCTGGAAGCGGAAGAATACTTCGGCGCAGGCTTTTTCGATGTCTACGCAGGCCAAAGCCTTTGGGACGAAGCCTTTACAAAGCTGATGGAGCAGGAGATGAAGCTGCAGAACGAGTACGAAACCCTCAGCGCCGAAGCGGTGGACTATCCGTATCACACCGAAGCCTTCCATAAGAAAATCGGCAGTAAGATGGAGCAGGTGCTTGTGGATCTTATCAAGGTGCGCAAGCAGATCGCCCAGCAGGCCGGTTATGACAGCTACCTGCAGTTTGCCTACGATTTCTACTATAACCGGGACTATACGCCCACCCAGGCGATGGAATATATGGACGATGTCCGCTCTGAACTGGTGGAGCTGTATACAGACGTTCCCTACGATGTCTTGCAGACCGCCAATAAGGCGTGCACCCAGGAGCAGATGTTCTCCTATGTGCAGTCCACTGCCGAGAATATGGGCGGCATTATCTCCCAGGCCTTTACGGTGATGAAAGACGGCGGATATTACGATATTGCGTATAGCCCCAATAAATACAACGCTTCCTTTGAAACCTTCCTGCCGTATTACTATGTGCCCTTCCTGTTTGTGAATCCCCAGGGCGTGGTTATGGACTCGCTGACCTTTGCCCATGAATTCGGCCATTTCTGCAATGACTATGCCGCCTCCGGCACGACCTGCGGCATTGATGTGGCAGAGGTGTTTTCTCAGGGTATGGAGTATATGAGCCTATTCTATGCCGAGGGTGGGGAGGAGCTGAAAGAAATGGCGCTGGCACGCAGTCTGTCCACCTTTGTGGAGCAGTCTGCCCTTGCTCAGTTTGAGCATCAGCTGTATCTGCTGGAGGATCTGTCAGTGGAAAATGTCCGGGCGCTGTATGCGCAGATCGCGGATGACTACGGTTTTGGCGAACTGAGCTATGACAGCCGGGAATATATCTCCATTACCCATTTGTATGTCTCGCCTATGTACATTGTCAGCTATGTGCTGAGCAATGACCTGGCAATGCAGATCTATCAGGCGGAGGATACCGCATCCGGCGAGGGCAAAAAGCTGCTGGAAAGCAATCTGACAACGGAAGATGCGTCCATTATGGCCTTTGTCAAATCGTCTGGCCTGCAGGATCCCTTTGCAGATGGCCGGGTGGCCCAGCTGCGGGGAACATTTGAAAAGGTGTTGGGATAAGCTATGGAAAAGACGAAAAAATCCCCGAAATTCTATTTGGCGCTGGTGATCTTCAGCCTGGTGGGCCAGGTGGCCTGGGTTGTTGAGAATATGTACCTCAATGTATTCATCTATAAGATGTTCAACGCCAGCGCGGAGGCCATCTCCCTGATGGTGGCGGCATCTGCCGTTGCGGCAACCGTGACCACGCTGATCATCGGTGCGCTGTCCGATAAGCTGGGTAAGCGCAAGGTGTTCATCTGTGGCGGCTATATTCTTTGGGGCATCTCCATCTGGAGCTTTGCGGCCATCCGCACCGATGTGATCAATGCCCTGTTCCCGGCGGTGGCTTCGGCGGCCTCTGTGGGTGTTTCGCTGGTGATCATTATGGACTGCGTAATGACCTTCTTCGGCTCCTCTGCCAACGATGCATGCTTCAACGCCTGGCTGACGGATTCTACCGACAGCACCAACCGGGGCAGCGTGGAGGGCATCAATGCAATGATGCCGCTGGTGGCAATTTTGGTAGTGTTCGGTGGCTTTATGGGTGTCAATCAGGACCTGCAGGAGAGCTGGACATTGATTTTCGGTGTCATCGGCACGGCAGTGCTGGCGCTGGGTATTGCGGGCTTCTTCCTCATCGAGGAAGCACCGGCCAAACCCCAGACGGAAGGCAATTATTTCGCCAATATCTTCTATGGCTTCCGCCCCGGTGTGATCAAAAACAATGTGGGGCTTTATGTGACGCTGATGCTGCTGGCGCTTTTTAATATATCCATTTCCATCTTTATGCCGTATTTGATTTTGTACTATACGGTGACCCTGGGGATGGATAATTATGTGCTGATCTTCGCGCCGGCTATCATCCTGGCAGCAACGTTTACAGGCCTTTACGGAAAGGTGTATGATAAGTCTGGCTTCAAAGCCGCCATTATTCCCACAATGGCACTGCTGATGGTGGGCTATGTGATCTTGTATTTCTTCCGGGCGACGGTGCCGGTGTTTATCGGAACGCTTTTGATGATGTGCGGCTATCTGGGCACCGGCGCTGTCATCGGCGCAATGGTTCGTGACCGCACACCGGAGAATAAGGCCGGTATGTTCCAGGGCCTGCGAATCGTAGCGCAGGTGCTGATTCCCGGCATTATCGGCCCGGCCATCGGTGCGGCGGTGCTGAAGAATGCGGATATGATCGTCAATTCCGACGGTACATCTTCGTTTGTTCCCAACCGCAATATTTTCCTTGCTGCCTTTGTGGCAGCGGTGGTCGCCTGGGCGGCGATCCTGCTGCTGTTAAAGCTGCTGAAAAAAGAAAAGAAGTGACCTATCGGGGGCGGCTGAGCCGTCCCCGATTTATAATGCGCTCGGCACCGTCATACAGCAGCATCGCACCCAAGGATACCGGCACCCAAAGCAAAGAAAATACCAGGCTGATCTGCCCGCAGAATTGGCAGGGGAGTTTGCGATAATCCCAAATCTTATGATCGCGATTGACCAGCAGCCCGGTCAAAAGCTCCAAAGCTGTAATAATTATTGCGCCAATGAGCATCTTAAAAGACAGACAGATCCTGCGGCAGCGCGTATAGAGCCTGCCCAGCAGCAGAAAGCAGGCGCCACCCAGGGCAAACATACTGCCGTGGCTTCTTCCGCGCCATAGGAATTCCAGGGTCATATACGCCATTCCACCCAAGTAGAAGAGAATGCATTTTTTAAGAAATTTCACGCCATCACCTCTTAGAAAGTATCCCCAAAAATTCTTGTTTTTTTACTTGACAAATAAATAAGACTCGTATATAATAACGACGCTAATCTTGGCGAATGTTGGGGTTGGCACTTATATGGCGGCGTAACTCAGTTGGTAGAGTACCCGGTTCATACCCGGTCTGTCACCTGTTCAAGTCAGGTCGCCGCTACCAGGCCCGTTGGTCAAGCGGTTAAGACACCGCCCTTTCACGGCGGTAACATGGGTTCGATTCC
>JAZSCE010000029.1:0-11270 GCA_045602725.1 Faecousia sp.
GATACAGGAAGTCACTGCCAAGATCGGTGCGGCAAGCCTCTTTAAAGTGTTCGTATTCTTCGCGGGGCATGGCCACATCGATATCCAAATCCCAGGGGATAAAGCCATTGTGCCGCACCGCACCGATCACCGATCCGCCGTACAGTGAGCATTTGAAGCCCTGCTCACGGCAGATGCGATCCACTTCGGTGGCGATCTCCAGCATTCTTGCGTGGCAAATCTCCATATCATATCCGCAAACTGTGTATTTGCTCACTGCATACACCTCATAGCTTTAATTTTCTGCGAATGCTCTTCCAAATCAGTTCGGCGTGTCCGTAGAAAATGCATTTTGCATAGTAAATGATTTTGAACTTAAATTGCAGGAAAGGATGGCCGGAACCACTAATATAGCTTAGCCGGTCCATATAGTGCATATCGGCAACAATATGCTCCGGGTCACGCAGGGGGAACTCCACATCGTGGCGCTCCATATCGAACATTGCTTGTTGCACTTTGGGCAGACACTCGATGTGGGCGTTGGCGTGAGTGGCATTGTTGGTGGTGCCGATATCCGTGATCATATTCTTCTTCGGGATAATGGCCAGTCGGGAATGGAGCAGCGCATCCGAGCCGAGAACGGTTTCCCAGTAGGGGACACCGGTGTTTTTGTGGCGCAGAGCATTGCTGTACCAAAGCTTTGCGTTCTTTTTACCATAAAGCCGCGCAATGCAGCGCCAATTATATTCGTCGTCCAGATGCAGATATGCTTCGTCCCAGCTATCGGCGACTCGCTTCCAGGTGGCCCAAGCGGTAGAACCGCAGGGCGCAAAGAAATAGTCGCCCGGGCAATCCTCGTAGACATCCAGCAGATTCGTGCCACAGATGTGGTTAATCCGGGTGTCATTTTCATATTTATCCAAAAGATATTTGCAGTAGGGGTAGAAGCTCTGAGAGGGGATGCGATCATCTTCCAAAATGATGCACTTATCCACCAGAGAGAATGCCCACTTATGGGAATAGAAGGTGGAGGGGTCGCAACCGTAGTTGCGCTCGTTGTACTTTCTGTAAACGGTGCATTCCCAGTCAATATTTTCGACGATTCTGCGGCATTTTTCGATATTTTCAATATCATCAGGTCGCCCTTCGCGAGGGCCATCCTGCCACAAAAGCAGGGTGCTGGGCCGCGCTTCCCGGATGGATTCGAAAACTTTTTCCAAAACATCCGGCCGGGCAAAGAAGATCAGCAATACGGGAACATCAATTTTCCAGGGCTTTGCCATTTTGAGGCTCCTCCTTAAAGATCAACTGAATGGTGAGCGGTGCCAGGAACCAGGTGGCCAGGCCCAGGGGCATAGCGGCGTGGATGGGGTTTGTCAGACCCATCAGGGAGAACATAAGGATCACCACGCCAAACTGCACCTTGTGCACGCCCAACAGTTTCTTCATATGCTTGCAGGTGGCAGCAAAAAGCCCATAGAAGGGAATGCCACCCAAAATTCCGGTATCGGCAAGAACAGTCAGGAAGGTTGCGTGACCGTCAAAATCCAGACGGCGGTTGCCGATAAAGGGACTTTGCAGGAATGCTTTGATGGTATCGCCGTAAAGCGTCAACCGGCCGTTCAGGTTATAGCCGTCTGCACCGCGGCCAACCAGGAAGTCCAAAATCTCGCTCAACCGCAAGGAAACCTGCTGTGACGGAATGATGCGAATGACATACGCCAATATTTGCGGAAGGAACAGTGCGACCGCAACGGCAGCAAGTGCAAACAAAATCTTATTGAGGGTGTTGCGAATGTTCCGGAAAAGCTGGAACAGGACACCGATAATGGCAATCAAGATTGCCAGCGTGTACTGGGCGTTGACCAGGAAGATAATGCCGAGGATGACCGCAACAATGGAAATCCATCTGGGGATGCCCTTAAACTGCAGCATAATGATGGACAAAACAGAGATGATAATAGGAACGGCGTAGACGAAATAATAGCCGGCCAGGTTCATACTGGCGATATTGGTGTTACCGTCCCATTTTTTGATTGCACCCGGGTTTTCAATCAAGTAGATCCAAGTGATAACGATGACATACACCATCAGCGCAATGCCGGCGCCGGCCAGAAGCATCTTCTGTTTTTGGGTGGCGGTTTTATGCACTCTGAAGAAAAGAAACGCGGGGAAGTAGAGGGAGGTATACTGATATACCTTGGTTGTAAACTGCTTCAATGTACGATTGGAAACATTTTGCGCAATGGTTACCGTATCCGTCAGCAGTGCGTAAAACAGCGCCAAAAGAATAATCAGCGCAAGGGATATGGCTACGATGGGAAGCAGATCCGCATCGATGATCATCATATATACGCTGTAAATCAAAAGAAGTCCCAGCAGGATTGTTGACCCCAAGGAAAAAGACGGCAGCAAATAGGCTGCAAACAAATATAGGATCAACAAGATCTCCCAAAAGGGAAGCTTCTTTCTGCTTAATAAGATAAGATCCATAAGTGATACAAAACTCCTTGATTAGTGCGCGGGAACAGCGTCTTTGCTTGCCCGATTCACCTGCGCCATCTGCTGGTTATAGGCTTCGCCCTTATCCTCCGAGCCGTGCTGACCGGCGGGATGATAGGTGGGAACGACGTGGGATACCAAATTGCGGATTTCGTCATCCCGTTCTGCGTAAGCCGCGCTCATCAGCAGCTGCATCTGCCGCAGGAACTTGTCGGTTTCAAAGGGGATGGGGCTGCCGATGTGGATCAGGTGATTCGGCGTGGTGCGCATACCCTCTTCGGACATCAGCTTTTCCTCAAACAGCTTTTCGCCGGGACGCAGGCCGGTATAGGCAATCTTGATGTCCACATCCGGTTTCAGACCGGACAGACGAATCAAATTCCGTGCCAGCGTGTCGATCTTTACGGGAGAACCCATATCCAAAACGAAGATCTCACCGCCATTGGCATAGGTGCCGGCCTGCAGCACCAAGGATGCGGCCTCCGGAATGGTCATAAAGTAGCGGATAATGTCGGGATGGGTAACGGTAACTGGGCCGCCTTTGGCGATCTGCTCCTTAAATCTGGGGATAACAGAGCCGTTGCTGCCCAAAACATTGCCGAAACGCACGGCAACAAAGTCTGTGTCGGGCGTATTGCCTGCCTGGGTCATACCCAGCAGATTGTCGCCGGTATCCTCAGCGTGGGTAAAGAGGGGAGCCAGGTCACAAGCCTTACCGTCACGAATCTTTCTGTCGAAGGATTGGATGATCATTTCGCAAAGCCGCTTGGACGCACCCATGATATTGGTGGGGTTAACGGCCTTGTCGGTGGAAATCAGCACGAAGCGCTTACAGCCGTGGATCATTGCGGCATAAGCGGTCTTGTAAGTGCCGATGGCGTTGTTCTTGATGGATTCGCAGGGACTGTCCTCCATCAGGGGGACGTGCTTGTGGGCGGCAGCGTGGTAAACTACATCGGGCTTATACTTGGAAAATACCTGGTTGATGCGGCGGCTGTCACGAACAGAGCCGATCAGAACCTCCAGGTTCAGGTTGGGGAACTTGTCTCTCAGCTCCAGGCCAATGGCGTGGGCATTGTTTTCGTAAATGTCAAAAATAATCAGCTGCTTGGGGCTGTGCTTGGCGATTTGCCGGCAAAGCTCGCTGCCAATGGAGCCACCACCACCGGTGACCAAAATGGTCTTTCCGGCAATGAATTCATAAATTTCCTCCATATTGACCCGGACGGGCTCACGACCCAGCAGGTCCTCCACAGCCACATCCTTCATGGCATTGGCGGTGATGCTGCCCTTGACCAGCTCATACACACCGGGCAGGATTTTCAGCTCACAGCCGGTTTCCTTACAGATGTCCAGGATGTCCCGGCGTGCAATCGCCTGGGCACTGGGGATAGCCAGAAAGATCTTTTCGATCTTGTACTTTTCTACATTCAGCAGAATATCATCTCTGCCGCCGACAATGGGCACGCCGTCAATGTAGCGGCCCCACTTGTTGCTGTTGTCATCAATGATGCAGTATACACGGTCGCTGACCTTATCGGTTTCGTGCAGATCACGCAGGATCATCTGACCGGCAGAGCCGGCACCGATCAGCATAACACGGCTGGTGACGGCACCCTGCGTGGTCTTGGCGCGCTTGCCACGCTCCAACAGGATAAAACGGTAGCCAAAACGAACAGACAGGGTAAGCAGAAACTGAATCGCAATACCCAAAATGTAATATGTAATGGGCATTCTGGTGAACATCAGTGTAATGCCGGCAGTATGAATCAGCATCAGAATCAGAGAACTTACGGCAAGTCGCTCCAGTTCGATATAGCTGGCAAATCGCCACATACTCTGGTACAGATGGGCTCTCCAGAACACAAAAACGCTGGCAGCAGCGTAGATGGGGGCGAATTTCAGCCACGCCATCAGGTATTCCGGTGTGATGGCGGAGAAATGGCAGTCAAAGCGAAGCCAAAGCGCCAGGAAATATGAGCCCACCACAACGACAATATCATACACGACCAGGAAGGCGGCAATCATATGCCAATGCTCGAAAAGTCTTGCAGATTTCTTTTTGCGGGTGGCGGATGTATGCTTTTTCATCATTCGTCTCTCCTACTTCAATGTAATTAACAGAACACTGCGCAAGCGCAGAATATAGAAATAAAATCAACCAAACTATACTATAGCACATTATTATATATATTTCAATTGTATTTTTGAAAATCCTGCACACAAAAAAACAAAAAATTCGCCACGATTTCCGGTGGTGATGGGGCAGCAACAGCCACCCAGGAAACGCAATGCCGGATATGAAAGGATTCCTTCTGCCGACAACGTGAAGAAAAATATGAAAAAAAGCTGGAAAAATACAAAAAATATTTGAAAAAATGGCTTGTATTTCCTTGCGGCTTTGTGTTATACTTATCATGTATCGAAATATGCTCGGGGGTATTACCCTTGGGCAATATGTTAAGGAGGATACCCCCATGAAGAATCTGAAAAGACTCATCTCGCTTCTTTTGGTACTGTGCATGGTTCTGACGGTTATGCCGGCTATGACCATTGCCAGCGCAGCAGAGGCAGATGCAGATCTGTGGGTCGACCCTGTCAATGGTGATGATACCAATGACGGTACCACAGAGGAAACAGCACTCAAGACCATCAATGCCGCAAAGACCAAAGCAGCGGAATTGAGTGCAAACGGTGATGTCGTTGTCATCCTGATGGGTGGCACATACGACGCTACCGAAACGATTACTTTTGGCTCTGCAGAGTCCGGTAAGAATGGCCATACCATTACATACCGCGCTGCATCCGGTGATACCGCTCTGATTTCCGGCGGTGAGCAGATTGACGGCTGGACTCTGCACGATGCTGCACATAATATCTATGTCGCAGATATTCCCGAGGGTGCAGAGCTGACCCGTCAGTTCTATGTCAACGGTGAGCCTCAGCCCATGGCTTCTACGGAGCTGACTCCCAAAGATCTGCATGTTTTTGACTCTTACGGCTACAGATCCGCCATCATCTCCAGCGAGGACTCCACCCAGTATCTGACCGTTGACCTGGGCGAAGGCAAGCTGGTCTCCAGCGTTACCCTGTACGGTGACTCTGAGGCTTCTCCCTCCACCGGCAAGGCTTTGGGCTTCCCCAAGAACTTCACCATCCAGACTTCTGCTGACGGCCGCAACTGGACTACCCAGGTTACCGAGACCGACTTTACTGCCCCCGATGCTCTGGGTGGCGTAGAGTTTAACTTCAGCAGCACGGCTGCCCGTTACATCAAGATCGAGGCAACCAAGCTGGGCAACCCTGGTGTCAATGGCCAGATCGGCGGCACCCAGCATCGTTTGGCCTTCGCTGAAGTTCAGGTTGGCTTCACCAGCAAGGCAAACACTGTCAATCTGGGCATCGCACAGCATGTGGACCTGTCCAGCAGCATTGCTTCTGCTAACAATGTCCAGCTGACCACCAACAATCCTTATGTTGTTACTCTGGGCAGCAGCGCTACCGCTGTTGGCGCTGTTGTGATGACTGCCGATGCTACTGCTGTTGGCACTGTTGACAACATTAAGATTCAGGTTACCGCCGACGGCACCAACTGGCAGACCGTCTATACCAAGAGCAACTACACCTGGAAGCAGAGCAACACCTTTGCTATCAATCCTGTGGCTGCTACCAAGGTTCGTATTATCAGCGCACAGAATATCACCATCAGCGAACTGAAGGTACATAAGCCTGCTGAGCTGAGCGGCACCGTTACCGCTACCGGCACCAACACCAACAAGCTGATGGACGGCAAGTTTGACGGCGGCTTCAAGAGCAACGCCCAGACTTCCACCATTTACGAGGGCGACATCACTGTCAACCTGGGTTCTGTCCAGGATGTGGGTGCTGTTCGTCTGTACCCCACCTACAACGGCAAGGTGCCTACCGGCTATATGAATTCCGCCCGGATCCAGGTTTCTACCGATGGCGTGAATTATCATACTGTTGCAGAGCTGCCCAGCATCCAGACTCCCACCGGCGGCGCACAGATGCTGGTGCTGCCTAAGGGCTACAAGGCACAGTATGTCAAGATCCAGCCTCTGGTGATGACCGGTAACGAGGATCACAGCCTGCATCTGGATGAGCTGGACATCGTTCCTTCTACCATTACCGGCATTCTGGCTGAGAATGACGAGCCCACTTTGGTTACCAAGAAGGTTTACAATAGCATTCCCTGGACGGGTGCTTCTCCTGTTCTGGGTTACTACGCTGACGTCAACAATATGACCGGCGCCCCCACCTACTACACAACTGAGACTGAGACTGTCGAGGGCGATGAGGCTGACTGCATTATCAGAGGCACGGAAGGCTCCCGTGGCTGGACCGGTTTGTTCCAGTACAGTGAGCTGGTTGCAAACGGCGGCACCAAGGTTCCTGCTTTCTATGTTGAGCTGGCTTCTGCAACTACCTTCAATGCACTTGAGCTGATGACCGACAACGACATTTGGGGCGGTCCTCTGAGCTTCTCTATCGAGGCTTACAATGGCACTGAGTGGGTTGAGATCGTCAGAGACAGCAACCCCGGCTGGACCGCAAGACAGGACTACACCAATAAGTACGAGTTCAACGAAATTACCGCAACGGCTGTTCGTGTTCTGGCCTATGATTTGGCTACTATGAACGGCGCTGTTGCCGGCGCAAGCGACACCGAGACCCGCTTCATTCTGGACGAGCTGACGCTTTACTCCGTTGAAGAGATCTCCTACGAGGAAGAAGAGAACCTGGATACCGAGACCACCATTTACAACAAGGTAAGCCTGTCCAACGGCAACATCCTGGGCTTCGGCCACTACAATGGTGCCGCTATGGAAGACTTTGTTTCCTACAATGACGGCAGTGGCTCCAAGATTTTCGACGGCAACTACGATACCTACGGCGCAACGCACGGCGAGCAGTATCAGTGGATGCCTCCTTATGGCCCCCATATTCCTGCTCTGCTGCTGAACACCGTTAAGGGCGGCAAGCCTTCTACCATCAATGCTATCGAGCTGGCAGTTCGTGAAGACGGCTTCTGCGCACCTTACGACTTTATGCTGCAGGTTACCACTTCTCCCGACAAGGACAACTGGACTACCGTTGCTCAGGTCGAGAGCAAGGACTGGAAGACCAGCAATAAGGCTCTGTTCAAGTTCCCTGAGATGGACGTTTACAAGGTCCGTCTGGTTGCTACTCTGCTGACTCCCGCAAACAACATTCCGGAGGAGCAGTGGAAGGAAGCAGTCACCACCTATATGCACATCAATGAGATGACGCTGTATAACATCTACGATCCCGAGAACCCCATTGCAGCGGATGCAGTTTCTCAGGGTGAAGGCACCAGCGGCAAGATTAACTACGATGCCAGAGGTGCAAAGGCATCTTCCGAAAACTCCTCTACGCAATATAAGGCCCTCCGTGCGATTGACGGCTTTATCGAGAATCTGGAAAATGCCGGTTTGTTTGCAAATGTCGATACCAAGTACTACTTCTCCTATCTGAAGAACCCCGAGAATGTGGAAATGCACTCTCTGTATCTGTGGTATCACAGAATCCAGCACTTCTCCAGTGTATCTCTGGACGGCACCGAGCTGTATACGGTAGACGGTCTGGGCGCAATCAGCGGTGAGATCATTATGCCCACTTGGCTGTCCAATGACTATCTGTTCCTGGACTGCCCCGGTGAATGGTACATCGACCGCAACGAAGGCAAGATCTACTATATGGCTGACGGCACTATGGACGGCAAGACCGCTATCCTGCCCGTAACAGATAAGATCATCGATATGGAAGATGTCCAGAATGTTACCTTCGAGGGCATCACCTTCTCCCATACTTCCTGGACTTATCCCAGCACCAATGAGTACCGCGATCAGCAGGCTAACGGCTGTCTGGTCAACGGCAGCTGGCTGCAGGTGCCTGCAGGTATTGACCTGACCAGCTGTATCAACGTTGTCTTCGACGGCGTTCAGATCCGCAATATGGGTACTGCAGGTATCCGTATCAAGTCTGATGGCGACGGCATTTCCGACGGCTGTAAGATCATCAACTCCCTGGTTTGCGACATCTCCTACAACGGTATCGTTGTCGGCGAGATCGTTGGCCACCATGAGTACAAAGATTGGCAGCTGGTTAAGAATGCTACTGTTCAGAACAACCTCGTTACCCGTATCGGTATCGATATGTTCGACTCCGTCGGTATCTTTGTTGCATATACCAACGGCGTAGTAATTGACCACAACGAAGTTGCTTACACCCCCTATTCCGGCATCAACCTCGGCTGGGGCTGGGAGCAGGAAGAAAAACTGGAAACCAACGCACTGACCCAGGTTGGCAACAACAAGGTTACCAATAACTTTGTTCACGATGTATGTAGAACCGTCTATGACGGCGGCGCTATCTACACCCTGGGCTGGCAGGAAGGCTCTGTCATTTCCGGCAACTACATCTACAACTCCGGCAGCAGTTACACCAAGTCAGAAAATGCTATCTACCTGGACCAAGGTTCTGCTCATATGCAGGTTACCGGTAACGTGATCGACTCTACCGCACAGTCTTGGCTGCAGATCTACTTCAGCACCATTCACGACAACACCGTGACTGGTAACTACTATCGCTCTGGCCTGAGCACCCGTGGCGCTTTTATCAACATCGGCAACAGCACCACGAACAACACCTCCTTCTCCAGCCTGTCCAGCAACGCTCAGGCTAAGGCTATCGCTGATGCATCGGGTCTGACCGATAACGCATTTGAGACTACCGAGAAGAAGGGCTTCGTACGTCAGCATAACATTGCCTTGGAATTCTGGGGCAGCACTGACGGCGCAAGATATACTCCCGATTGCCCGGGTTGGTACGATGTTCATATCAGCGGCCAGATTGGTAGAACTTACTACAACAATATTGACAATATCGCAACCATCGTAATGCCCGAGGGTACTGATCTGTCCTCCCTGACGCTGCAGTACGCTAACTATTCCAATTGGAGCACCAGTCCCGCCAGCGGCACGACCGATGATTTCACTGGTCCCGTGACTTACACCACCACCAGCAGTGGAGTCAGCAAGACCTGGACCGTTAAGGTCGTTGTGGAAGATGCGGACGCCATTGTTCCTGCACCTCCTGTTAATGACGATCCCAGCGTTCCCACCATTCCCACTCAGGCACCCACCGAGCCTCCCAAGCCTATCGAAGGCTTCCTGACCGGTGAGTATCTGCAGATCATTCCCGAATCTTCCCTGGTTCCCTATGTTGGCGACTATGTAAACGGCGACTTCGACACCCTGGTTAACCAGGATCCCGGCGAAGCTTCCTACCTGACCGACGTTGGTATCGGTACTGCCGGCTGGATCGGTTCTCAGTCCACCTCCGGTGTCCAGGCTGCAGTTATCGAGCTGGGTGGCACCAAGAAGATCGGCGGCATTGAGCTGATCGCAAGACAGGCTGACTACCTGGAGACCTTTGAGATTCAGGTTAAGAAGACCGATGGCACTTGGGTAACTGTTCAGAATGTTACCGAAGATCCCTTTAATGGCTGCCGCAGCGTGATGTACACCTGGACTCCCGTAGAGGGCACTGCAATCCGCGTTCTGTGCTACAGCTGGTCTTCCAGCCGCCCCATGCTGCAGGAAATCACAGTGTACGAGGCTAAGACCGGCAACATCCTGCAGGAAGTTGTTCCCAGCAGCGTTACATCTCCTCAGGGCGCAGTAACTCCCGCTGCTGTTGTTGAAAATGTTATCGATGGCTTCCGCGGCGACTCCGCGGCAGACTACTTCCAGACCACCGGCATTCCTGCTGTTCTGACCTTCGACCTGACCAAGGACGGCGCTGCAAGTAATGTCAAGCGAATGGTAATCTATGCACACGCAACCTCCAAGTACACTCCTGCTGCTATCAAGCTGGAACTGGAGGTCGACGGTACTTGGACTACTGTCTACGAGGATTACGCATACGAAAACGGCGACACTGACACCTTCGTTCTGGATCTCGATCAGGCTTACGAAGCAACTTCTGCCCGCCTGACTGTCAACTCCACGATTGCCAGCGAGCTGATCCTGACCGAAGTTGACTTCTTCGGCTATGTGAAGCAGACTACTCAGGAAGATGTCGAGCTGCCCACCCCCGATCTGACTCAGGGCACCGTTACCGACACCAGCATCACCGTTACTGCTACCCCCGTTACCGGCGGCACGCTGATGTACCGCATCAACGGTGGCGCATGGCAGACCAGCAGCACCTTCACCGGCCTGAATTGCTTCACCTCGTACACCATCGAAGCAATGTACGATGGCAGTGAGGGCTATGCTGATTCTCCGATTGCAACGCTGAGTGTTCGTACCGCCAGAACGCAGCTGCCCGCTGTTTCCGGCTTTGCGGTTGTCGAGGTTACCGAGACTTCTATCACAGTCACCGGTGATTCCGTTACCGGCGGCACCCTGCAGTTCCGTATCGATGGCGGCGCATGGCAGACCGGCGATACCTTCTTCGATCTGACTCCCGGCCAGACCTATACCATCGAGGCAAGATACAACAGACAGAATACCAGCTATCTGGCAACGGTTGCAGCAGATTACGTCAGCGCTACAGTTACTACTAAGAAGCCCGATACAATCATTGTTGGCGCTTCCTACAACGTCCACCTGATTGAGCCCTGGGCACTGCGCGTTAACGTTCAGTTCTCCAGAAACACCGTGGATAACCTGATCCCCGTTTCCGAGTTCACTGCTTATGGCGCTTACGCTATCATCGGCAACAAGTTCGAAGGCACCACT
>JAZSCE010000030.1:0-20800 GCA_045602725.1 Faecousia sp.
TAGGACTGTGGGCGCAAGCCAACCAGTAATGCAAAATCTAAAAGAGAGATACCCCCGGTTCGCCAGATTTGGCGAACCGGGGGTTTTATGTATGTATCATTTCTCCGGGGAGAATTTCAGTAACTTATAGGGCTCAATCTCCAACATAGTTGCGATATTAAAAAGCACATCCAGCGATACAGCCCGGATCATATTGGGGGCTTCGATAGCACCCATATGCTGCCGGCTGATACCGACTTTTTCCGCGACCTGTTCCTGCGTCATGCCTTTTCGTTTGCGATAGTAGGCAATTGCATATCCCAGGTCGCGGTATCGCTCTGCATTATCAAGTGTTATTCCTGCAGCTTGCATCATCTTATCACCCTTAGATATTTTACAGAAAAAGCCGCAATTCTTAAATTGTGTACAATACGACACTTGATATTTACAATGCGACAATATATAATAGATACTGAGATATTATAATTGTGAAAAATCACCAAAGAACCTTGGAAAAATATGCCATCTGACGGCAAGAAAAAAGCTGCCGTTTCAGACGGCAGCTTTGCGGTCAGGTGGCGTCAGTTTGAATATTGGCCAGTGCGTATTCCAGGCACTGAACAACAACTTTGTTCATAGAAGTATTGTGCTCTCCGGCGATCCGCTCCAGCTCTTCAACAATGTTGACGGGGATACGGAAAGTTTTATTGACGGAAGGGTAACTTGTTTCAATTTCCAGCATAGCGCTTCACCTCTCTCTGCATTCCATTATGCACGAAGAAGCGAAAGAATTATACAAGCAAAGTATCTTGCAAAGCGCTTGCAAATGCAGGCGCAAAATGTTAAAATCATATAAAAAAGGGAGGGGGATCCTAGTGCGGAGCGTATGGATAGAGCAATGCGAAGCGTACATTTTGCGCAACAGAAGATCTGTGATCCGCCGGCGGTTTGTGCCCCGTATGGCGGAGATCATTCCGGAGGAGGCAGAAGCCTACTTAAATCAGCACCGTGGACAGACCTTCCATCAGCAGCTGTTCGCTTTTATTGACCGCACCGGCAAAAGCGACAGCGATGTCTACAAGAAGGGTAATATTGACCGGCGGTTGTTTTCCAAGATCCGCAACCGGGACTACACCCCGGCCAAGAAAACGGTGATCGCCCTTTGCCTGGCGCTGGCACTGGATCGGGCGGATGCAGACTTGCTTTTGCAATCGGCAGGCTACAGCCTTTCCAAATCCGATGACTACGATCTGACGATTGCGTTCTGTCTGGAGAAGAAGATCTACGATATTTTTGACATCAACGAAATTCTATACCACTTTGGGTTTGAAACTTTCTGAAATGTCGCCACAGCGGCGACCCGGGAATCGGTTAACTGCTCTATAATGAGCTTACCAAAGGAAAGGAGCTTTCGATATGGGAAAACCGAAGAAGCTGCGCATCATTTTCAAGCAGGCCAAGATGGGCAAGCCCCATCAGATGTACGCTTTGGCAAACCGCTATTATTCCGGTATCGGTGTTGAGCAGGATTCTGAGAAGGCCCTGTACTGGATGAATCTTGCTGCCGATGCCGGCTATGCACCTGCCATTGCCTGGATGGAGGACTATTATTTCGATGACGATGCCGCCGTGCAGGCGCATTCGTAAGGAGGTGCGGTATGACGCCTGTATTGCATTTGCATCATTACGATGATGAAGATGGCTGCCTGATGTATGACTGCTATGTTTACGCCAAGGTGGGTAAGGTCTGCGAGGTTTTGACTGCGCCACTTTATATCACCGAAATCACGGAAGACACCATCACTTTTCATTTTGAAGGCGACGAGAACAAAGTTGTGCAGCTGCATCCCGGGGAAACCACGAAGTTTGTGGACGAGCTGCCTTGCCTGATCGCTGATGGCTCCGGTGGAATGATGGAGACTTTGACGGTCACCTATGTGCCGGAGGGCAAGACGGACGGGTTGAATGTTATGCTCTGGGAGGCAAGAGATATGAAGCTGGTAATCCGGGAGCAGTTTTGGTTGGTGGATGCGCCCACAAGAACAACGAATCTTGCGAAAGTTCCTGTTGTCCCCGGCAGAGTGCCGGATATGGGATGGGGCAGTATGTACTTCACGATTGATTCTGTTACGGAAGATAGCGCGGTGGTGACCGTGCATTATCAGAATGAACAGTACAACAAGACTTGGACCGTCACAAAGGATCGGGGTGTCTACTACCGCCCCGTTTCTATGGATGGTGGCTATGAATATCTGATAGACCTGGAAAAGGGTATGTTCGGACTTTGAGGGGAGGGCACGGAAATGAAATGCCCTGTTTGCGGTGGCTCAATGGAAAAGCAATTCGGCTTTTCCGGTGACCTGTATCAGACAAATGATTCCCGTTATATTTGTCAGCAGTGCGGTTATAAGGGATCTTCCGATGCAGACATTCTGGCGCAGGTTGTTAAAAAACTGCAGGAGAAGAAAGACAATGGCTGAGCGCTATATCCGAATTCATCTGCACTGCGATAATATCTATGATAATATCCCCGACAGTGAAAGACTTATCCCGTTTGAAGATGGTATCCATCCTTTGCAGGGCGAGCCCTTCGGCAGAAATGTGGCTGGCGGCGACAATATCAAGGACATAACTATCAAAGGCAACGAAGTGATTTTTAACGGTCAGCGGCTGTGTCTGGAGTATGGCGATGCCGTAGTCAAGGCTAAGTTTATGTACCATAAGGGCATCGTGCCCAATCCACTGTTCTATACGATTACCCTTAGCAAAATCGAAAATTTTGGAGGCGACTGAAAATGGAAAAAAAGAAGCAGGTGTTTATCACCCTTACGGATTGTTACAGAACCTTTGGTGGCGGAGATGAGACCACATACCGGTTTCCCATCCGCGTCGGCATTCTTTCCTATGATGAGGATATGACCTGGATCAAAGGCGATTATCCCCGATATAAAACGCTGGAGATTGTGGAGATCACGGACGAGACGGTCTCCTTCGTGGTGGACAAGGACTTTCTGGACGGTAAAGAGAGCGCGGTCCATACGCTGAAGCTTTCCGGCGAGAAGAAGGTCTTTGAGCGTATCACAGAGGGACATGCCAAAATCTATGACGAGGATTACGATTACGAACAGATCCACAGACTGACCATCAGAACGGAGAGTTAACTATGAGACCGGAACTTGTTTTGGGTATGAAGCCTTATTCGGATCCTGCAAAGCTACGGGATGAATGGCTGAAAGAATATGCCAAGTATGAAAATGACCCCAGCGACAGCGAGCTGACCGCTCAGCTGAAAGCGCGGCTTTTGAAGGCGTATGACCTGGTGGTAGCCGGCAAGCTGGAGGATGATCCCTCTTTGGATGGTGATTTCCCCCTGGGCAAGACCGAGGATGCGGAATTTATGGTGCCTATGTTCACTGTCCATCAGTTGGTGCTGCTGCAGCTGGGCGCACCCCATTTGGTGCAGGCTGGTCACTATGTAGAGCCTGCCTATGATGTGCTTGTGCGCAAGGGCATTCTGGAAGAATTACAGGGTAATTTTGCCCAGGCTTATACCTGCTATGACGGCGTTCCCAGTCCCAGCGCCAACAAGCGTGGCTATCGCTGCCGGGATATCGCTCTGGAGCAGTATAACGCCCTGATGGAAAAGGTACACAAGTGCCTTGCCGAAGGGGATTGGAAGAATGCCTGGTATCCCTTAATTGATGCGCAGGCAATCGAGTTTGTAGCGCCCAGCCGGGAAGCTGCGGCATTGCTGGGTCATCAGTATGTATACGGCCTTGGTGTTCCCAAGGATACCGTCGAGGGCCTGAAGCTGCTGCGCAAGGCGGCTATGAATGTACTGTACCCTTCTTACGATGCCTGTATGACCATCGTGGAGCTGCACGATGGTGGCTTGTGGGACATTGAAGGCGAGGAAGCCTATGAACTGTGCAAAAAAGCTGCCGATGCCGGTGTGAGGGAAGCACAGATCCGCCTGGAAGAAGGCTTTGATCTGCGCTCCAACGAGGAGATCTGCCGGGAGCAGATCAAAAAGGGCAGCGTGGACGCAATGTATGCCCTGGCTTGCCATTTGCGCAATCAGGGTAAGGAAGAGTGCCTGGATTGGCTGGAAAAGGCGGCCGCTGCCAGGGTCGTTCCTGCTATGGTTGATTTGGCGGAAATCTATATGCTGGCAGACCGCCAGGAAGAGGCCGAAAGTCTGTACCGCAAGGCTGCGGAAATGGGCTCGGTGGAGGCCATTAAGGCCCTGGCTCGTCGGGATAGAAACAAGAAAGATCCGCTGTTTTTCCTGGCTGCTATGCATCAGGAGGAAGCGCCCTCCGATGCGGCGCTGACTGAACGCCATAAGAAGGAAATGGGCTGGGCACTGCTGGCAGCAGAAGCCGGTGATCCTTTCTCGATGTATCAGGTGGCGGTGGCTTACCGCTTCGGTTATCCCTGCGAGAAGGATACTATTCAGGCCTATATGTGGGCTGTCCGTGGCGCAGAGCAAGGCCGTATTGAGTGCAATTTCCTGCTGGGTATGCTTTATGAAAACGGCGAAGGCTGTACAAAGGATATTCATAAGGCTGTGGAGCATTATGATGTTGCTGCTCAAAAAGGTGTCCTGGCTGCGATTTCCCGTTTGGTAACGCTCTATCAGGATGGAGCAGAGGGGCTGTTGCCCGATCCGGAAAAGGCTGCCAGCTATCGCTTTATGGGCGGCTTCGGCAGGGATTGAGTATGGAAAAGATTCTTTGCCCCAACTGCGGCAGCGAACACACGGAGTACATTCAGGGCAAACGCCCCGATTGCCGCATCGACTTGGAAGTACATCCCTTTTTATACCGATGCCTGGACTGCGGCGAGGTATTCCCCGGCAACGCATTTCCGATGACGGAGCTGCCGGATGAAGTGTAAGGAGAAACCGCTATGAAACGGGAATATACGGATTATCAATACGCCAAATACAGAATGCTGGAGCCACCTGTTTGGGGTAATCATTACAGAAAGGCTCTGGAGAATTTTCAAGAGTCTGCAGATGCAGGGGAGGCCCGGGGCGCCTTTATGCTGGGCAAGATATTGCTTCTGTGGAGCGAAAATGAAGCCGATGCCGCCATCGGTATGGGATGGCTGGAAAAGGCCGCCGATATGGGCTACAAGATTGCGGAGGAATTCTTGGACTTTTACCGGACCTTCGGCAAACCCATCACCCGGGAACTGCTGGAGTCCGTTACTTTGGAAACAGAGGATGCAGACCTGCTGTGCCTTGCCGGTCAGCTGAAATTCTTTGATTCACCCCTTGCGCCGTTTCGTGGTGAGGGGCATCCCAAGGCCCTGGAGGGCGTTGAATTGCTGAAAAAGGCCGCGGATATGGGCCATTTGGAAGCCACCCGCTTCTTGTTTGAAGCCTATTTCGGCTATTTTTGGCAGGTGTACCACGACAGCGAGAAGGCAAAGTACTGGCTGGAAAAGTATTTGGAGCTGACCGCTGACCCCCTTGAGCAGGCAGAACTGGATAATTTTGCGTACGCTTGTAAGCGGATGATGAAATCCCACCGGGAACTGCTCTTTTACACCCAGGGCCGAAGCTGCTCCCGGGATCTGCCGGAAAATCGCGGCTCGTTGGATCCGTCTTTCTACGATCGGTTCCGCCCGGAAAACCAATAAGTGATCATAAGGAGGTTAGCGTATGAAGATACCGGAAAAGGAAAATGCCCGGATTATTGAACTCTTTCAGCAGATCCGGCAACGTCAGGAGCGGGATGGCGAGCATACAAACTATAAAGATGCCCCTGCGCTGCACGAAATGGCAGCATTGATCCGTCCTTATATTACAAAAATGGATGAGGCAGATGCGGATACCTTGGTGGATTTGGCTGCTGTTTGCCGCTTCCTGGGCGAAAGCTATCAGGAAATGCTCCGCGGTTCCTATGCTGCGGAATTCTTCACCGCTGCGTTCCTGGCTACAGCAAGAAACGGCAAGGAAGATGAAGACTTGCTACACAATGCAGTAAAAACGAGAAACTGGTACATAGATGATGCCTGCGAAGATCTGAGGCAGGCGGCCTGCAGGGTTATGGATGCGGTGAAGGCAGAAACGATCATCGCTAAAAGCTGCAAGCGCACCTTAAAGCGTGACCCGGTGGAGATGACCCCTGAGTATTTGGCGGTCATTGACGAGGTGGAGCAAAAGGTCGAGAAAAATATGACCACCCACGGCAGAGGCTCCTGCCACGAGCGCTGGTCGCTGACAAGAGAATATTTGGAAGAAAAGGGTGTCCAGTGGCGCTCCCAGGGTGTTATGAACCCCGGCTGGCGCTTCGACTAAGGAGGAAGAGAAAATGGCAAACGCAATTAAGATGAAATTAGTAAAGCCCCAGGAAGCGTATGATCCTACCCAAAGCAGATTCTTTGGCGCACCTGCCATCCCTCTTTGGATGGAGCTGGAGATTGAAGAGGACGAGGTGTTCCTGGCGCAGATCCGGCTTTCTGATATTGCGCAGTTGGACACCGAGAACATCCTGCCTCACGAGGGCTGGCTCTATTTCTTCATTAAGGCACAGGACGCTTCTGCCTGGACACCCAAGCAGGCAGTGGTCCGCTACAGTAAGGATGAGCCGGGGATGATTATTGACGATTTTAACGAAGCTTCCCCCATCCCCGAAGGCCTGAACGAAACCTGGCTCATCGAGTTTGCACCGGCAACGGAGGAAGATGATGACTCCGGTATGAAGCTGCTGGGCGATCCGTATGACTGGAACTACGAGGATCCTGCGCCCATCCTGCTGCTGCAGTATGATCCGCTGGATTCGCCGGTGAGTTTCCTGGAGGAGATGGATGGTGTTGCCTATTTCTTTGCAGGTAAGGATATGAAAACCTTTACCGATGCAGTTTGGCACGCAGAGTATTCCTAAGCATTTGAAAGCTGATATGAGAAGGTGAACTTATGAACCAAGAGTGGATATTGGCGATTTGTGCGGTGCTGATGCTGATCTTTGCGAGCACCGGCATTGTACTGGCCATTGCAAACCGCAAGGAGGCCAAGTATGTTGTGCGCATTCTGGGCGTCAGCGTATTTATGATGCTGATGGCTGGCATATTCCCTTACTATGCGCAGCAGAGCTTTGCCATTGGCCTGACGCTGTTTGAGAGTATGTGCGCAATGCTGCTCAATGCCAATCCCGGTGAGATCCTGGCAGGCTTTGAGGGCTATGATGTAGCTTATATCCATGTCTACAAAACGGTGCTGCTGGTAATTTTAATCATCGCACCGCTGTTTACCGTTGGTATCACCATCTCATTCTTTGCAGATAAGTTTAATCGGATTTTGTACCGCATTCGCTCCAATTTTAAGGAGAGCTTTCTGTTCTCCGCCATTAACGAGCGCACCCTTTGCATCGCAGAGGATATTGCCCGCACCCATAAGAAACCGAATATTGTCTTTGTTTTGCGGGTCGCTGAGGATGATGTGGGAGCAGAGGATATGGCCCGGATCAAGGCAATCAATGCTTTCATTATTGCGGATGATATCGCGAATCTGCAGCATAGCCTGCGTAAATCCCGCAATTACTATCTGCTGTCTACCGACAACGGCGAAAATTTGGATGCCGGTCTGCGGATCTATCAAAAATACAATGGCATCCACACGGACAAGGTCAATATGTGGCTGTATACCAAAAGCGAATTGGCGGAGGTCATCTTTGACCAGTTGTACGAAACCTTTAATGTGCGCCTGATCAATGAAGAGGGCCTGATTGCCAAGTCGTTGGTGACGGAACATCCGTTGTATGAAGGTGTCAAAGACGGAAAAATGACAGTTCTGCTGGTAGGCGGCGGCCATATTGGATTGGAAATCCTGCGCAGCTGCGCAGCCTGCTCCTGCCTGGGTGATGGCGTGCAGAGCGAGATCCACGTGGTGGACCTGAACGGCGAAAAAGCCCAGGCGATCTTTGAAAAGACCTCTCCCGGTCTGGCAGAGTATTTTAATATTCACTTCCATAGCGCAGATATCCATACAGAAAGCTTTACCAAGCTGCTTGCCGGTATTCAGCCTACCTATGTCGTTTTGGCGCTGGGCAATGAAACAATGAATATGGAAACGGCTCTGTATATCCGCCGCTATTACGGCATTGACGACGGCCTGCCCAAGCTCTATGTGCTGGCCGACCATAAGAGTCTGGAGGAGCAGATCGTCCCCAATCTTTGCGTGTCCACCTGGACATATAACGGAGCCACCGGCCATTTTGACAAAGCGTTTGTGTGCGATTTCGGCATCCAGACCTTTGGCTGTTATGAAGATACATATAAGAACCTGCGGATCGGCGCTACCTACCGGGATTGCCTGGCAGTGGCGATGAATGCGGCCCGCCGTGGTATTACCGCCATAGACGAGATCAACACACCTGAGGCTTTGACAGACCTTTATAATCAGGTCTGCTTCTATAAGGATTTTTCCGATGCCTATGCGGTTTCCATTCCCTACAAGCTGCATTTGATGGGACTGGAACTGGTGGAGGACGGACAGGGTGACCTGTCTGCGTTGGAAGATCGGCTGCCCCAATATGAAGAAACATTGCGCAAGCAGGAAAACCGGCGCTTTGAGGCATTTATGCGCAGCAAGGGCTGGACGCAGATGCTGCCCGGTGAAGTGGACAATGTCCTGCTGCGGGATAAGCTCCGCAAACGCCACGCCCGACTGACGCTGGAATATACGGATGTTTTGGAGGAGATGACCGGACGGAACTTTGCCGAAGAGGATCTTCGCTCCATCCGTGGCTTACCTGCGACCATCCGCCTTGCCAATACGCTTTACGGAAAGGCATATTCCGTCCGAGTTAAAAACTGAGGAGGAAAGCGTATGAATATGATCGCCATAGGCAAATTTAAGTGCCTGTATGACGGCAAAGAAAGCTGGGAGCAAGATAACACTTTGGATGTTTTCTAAGAGGAGGTAACACAATGAGTTTTGATTTGAATGCATTAGCAGAAGCGGTTGAAAGACGCCCTGCACCGGCTAGCTGCGAAGAAATCGAACAGCTTTTGCTGAAGCTGCCGCCCTGGAGTTCCTTCATCAATACATCGCCGAAGCCCGAGCAAAAGCGAGCGCTGGAATTGCTGAAAGAAAAGTCCGTTTCCCCCACAGCAGAGGAAATTCTGTTTATGGCTCAGATCGGCTGCGGCAGGTATCATCGCATCCGCAGGGATGGTGATTTTCGTTGCGTGACTTCGGACAAAGCAGAGGAACTTTACAAGCAATATTACGAGTTGACCGGCAGCGAAGAGGTAAAGTATATTCTTGATAACTTTGATGCATTCGTAAAGCTGTGCCTCCAATCTGTTGCAAAAAGACAACGGAAAGATGAACTCGATCCGTATCGGGATATTTCCAGCCCGTCTACTTCCCGGGATCCCGACAGCGAGGAATGGAAAAAAGGAGTGTAAGCTGTGAACATTGTAGATGCCATTCGTAGAATTTGTGAGGAGAAAAACGGCTTCCGGAATCTGTTTAATAAGGCGCTGAGCTACGAGAAGCTGTGCAGTCTGACCGATGACAAAAAGGATGCACAGCTGTTTGCCACGCTTATTTATGGCAAAGCAAGACGTGTCCTTCTGATGCTGATTCAGGATACCTATAACTACAAAAAGCACGCCATTCAGGTGGAGGCATTCCTGCAGGCCGATGGCCTCAGCGCAGGCGATGCAAGGAAGGCACTGGAGATCTTCTACCGCGCCTTTGGCTTCCCGGACTACCGGGAAATGGATAAGCGAAAGATGGCCGTTTTGGTGGACGGCGACGATCACTTCAGAACCACCTATACCGGCGAGGTGAAGGATGGCAAGGAGTACGGCATCGGCACACGCACCTGCTTCTATGAGGGGAAATTCAGCAGCTGCGATGAAAGCGTGTGGATCAACGGTGAGATGACCGGCTATATATCCACAAAAGAAATTGAATTTTTCGCCTTTGAAACCTTTAAGATTGGCTTCGTGGTGGAGGACTACCTGGTGGGCAACACAATGTTCATCAGCGGTGAGGACAAGGAGTATCAGTCGGGCGTGAAGCTCGGCATCGAATAAAGAGGTGGCGCTATGAGATATTTATCCTGGGATGAAGTGAAAGACCTTGACAAATTCTTAGTCGAGGACAACGACGATGCCATCGGCATCGAAATCCACACGGGCCTTTATGATCTGTCAGCGGGCGATCGCTACGGCAAACCGGAAACAGTAAAGGCTTATTCTCTTGAGGAACTGGCCGGCGGTGGATTTCTGCAAATGTGCGGCTTGACCCTGCGTGCTGTCGTAAGCAATCGGCTCTACTGGACGGATGGCCGAAACTGGGTTGATAATTCAGGTACAGATGCTACCTATGTCGGCGGCCGCCGGGAAGGTGGATACGAATATGAGCGGGCGGTGCTGACCTTCCGGGAGACTCTGGAAAGAGTACCGGACGAGGAAATCCTTGGGTTGGAGCGCTTCCTGGTCAGAGATAACAAGCGGGTCAAGGCTGTGCGGGTTTTGCCCGGCTATATGGGCATCGGCGGCTCCAACACCTCCGGTTTTTCCTCGGATAGCAAGCGGATTCGGGATTATCCTCTGGAATATCTGGAAAACAGCGACTTCGTGTGGGTTCAGGGATACTCTCTTCGCGCACTGGTGGGCGATGTGCTGTATTTCTGCCGTAACGACAAGGTATATACCCTCAATTACCGCGAGCGGGATACCATCTTCCACGGTAACGGCATCGCCTATGATACCATCGAAGCAACAGAAGTTGTTTTACTTTTGCAGTAAAAAGGGAGGATGAACAATATGGCATTGCAAAGTTATTCTGTCAATTACGAAAAGAGCAAGGAAGCCGGAAGCAATATTTGCTTCCTGTACGATTCGAAAATTCCTCCCCACGGCAGCATCCGCGAGGAATGGACCACCCACGGTCTGCAGCACGGCTCGGCCAAAATCCTCTTTGTGGAATACCGGATGGAAGATGACGATATCGATGGCGTTTGGGAAGCCTACGGCATGAAACGGGAATCGAGATACAGCTTTACGGTCAATGCCGAGGAGGCCGACCCCGAAAAACTGTTTGTCTACACCCTTTACAAAGACGGAAGCCTGGGTACCGGCTTTGATATTGACACCGGTAATGCACGGGCAATTCTGGTCTTTCCCCGGCCCCATACTATCACAGCTCAGCAACTGCTGACCGTTGCTGAGAAGGCAGAAAATGCACCACGTTTCCTGGGCGAAGTGGAGAAAATCGTCATCGACGAACTTCTGCAGGGCGCAGAAGATGAGATATGCCTGGCGTTCTTTAACCGGTAAAGCGTGAAAGGAGTGAGCACAATGCCCCTAAAACATTATTTGGATCATTATGATGATTCGGAAAGCGCTTCCTGCGTGCCGCAGGCAAAGGAAGAGAAATTTGCACCCCGTGAATTTGCGGAAACGGGCTACATTCCTATGTTTGCATGCCGGGAAGGTATTATGTTCGATGCCTGCCTGACCATCCAGAAGGAAAGATTCATCTACGATATTTTCCACCGCGTGTATGACCTCTTCGGGGAAGCCTGCCCCTATTCCAGGGAGGACTTTTCTGTGGAGATTTATGAAGCTGGTGAGCAGGTGAAAATATCTGTCATCTCTCTGCCAACGAAAGATCTGCAGGAGGGTAACATCCTGAAGATGTTGTACGTCATGGATGGAGAGCACGTAAAGTTTTATTTTCTGCTGGTGCGCCAGGATGCGGAAGGGCAGCACATTTATTCTTTCGATCTGCAGTCCGGCGATTGGGAGGCGGAAGGCGTTGCTCCTGCCGACACGGAGGAACTGCTGGGGCTGGTGCTGGAGATCTTGGACGAAAAGCAGCCCCTATATCCGCATTACATTTCCGCTCGCTGCCCCCTTTGCGGCAGAACCTATAAGCTGGGTCTGACCGATGAAGAAAATGAGGGTTACAAACGCTATCGCGACGAGGATGAGGACCTGGAGGATGCCATTCCTGCTCTCAATGCCTTTGAACGGGAGTTCCTGATTACCGGTATGTGCCCGGACTGCCAGTGCGATGTGTTCCGCAAGGAACCTCCTGAGGATATGTCTCGTTGGGAGTTAGAATAAAAGGAGAGAAAATATGAAAAAACTGATTTGCGCACTGCTGTGCGTGCTGATGATTGTTTCCCTGTTTGGCTGCAACAAACAGCAGCAGGAAACGAACGACACCTATACTTACCGCCAGGCTATCAGCTCTACCCCGGCCAACTTCAATCCCCACGACCTGAGCGCAGACGGCGCATATACCGTTTTGGGATATACCTCTATGGGCTTTGTGGGCGTAGGTATGGATGCGGACAAGAATTTCATCCGCACTTATGAAATGTCCGACAGCATTGAGGACATTACCGCTCAGTTTGATCAGAAAGAAAAATACGGTATCGCTGACGGCGAGAAGAACCGGGTTTGGGAGATCAAGCTAAACAAAAATGCAAAGTGGGAAAACGGCGATGTGATCAATGCCGACACCTACATCTACTCTATGCAGCAGATTCTGGACGCAAAAATGAAGAATCACCGCGCTACGGAGTTTACCGACGGCATTACCGCCATTTACAAAGCAAAGGACTATATGTACAGCGGCCAGTGGGCGCCGGTCTACCTCAATATGGGTGAAAGCCAGAACGCTGTTACTGACGGCAGGGCTTATGATGTGAATGGTCAGCCCCTTTACTACTCTTTGGATGAAATCGTACCGGTGCTGGGCTGCAGCCTGACGGAGAATTATGAGGCATTTCCGGAGAAATTCCAGGCAGACGGCGTGGACTACTTCCAGCTGCTGAGGGAAAATGCCACCCAGGAGCACGGCTTCTATGTGGCCACCGAGGAAACGGTGGAAGCACTGAAGGTGATCGCCGGCGGCTTGGGAAACAGCGAGCTTTGGTATGTGCTGACCTTTGCAGCGGTGGAATATAGTGCTGCGTGGGAGGACGTAGGTTTCTACAAAGCAGACGACTACACCCTGATCTACATCACCGCAGCTGCCATTGAAAAGACGGACCTGCTGGGCAAGTTCTCCACCTGCTTCATCGTCCATCCGGAGACCTATGAGCGCTGCAAGACCCAAAAGGGCGAGCTGGTTACCTCCAACTACGGCACCAGCGTGGATACTTATCTGTCCTGCGGCCCTTACAAGCTGGTTTCCCTTGAAAATGACAAGCAGATCATTTTCACCAAGAATGAAAACTGGTACGGCTACAGCAATGCGCGCTACGAAGGGATGTATCAGACCACCGACATCCGCTGCGATGTGATTGAAAATCACGAAAGCCAGCTGGAAAAGTTCCTGATGGGCGAGATCGACGATCTTGTGCTGAACGCAGAGGATATGAAGAGCTACAAGTACTCCGATTATCTTCTGAAAAAGGATGAGACGATGGTGTTCTCCATCTGCTTCAACACCAATCTGGAGGAACTGATCGCTCTGGAAGATCGTGCCGGCGATGGCAAGAACAGACGGGTGGGCGCTTACAGCGAATTCCGGGAAGCATTTTCTTATGCGATCAACCGCAAGGACTTTACCGAAAACGGCACAGCCGGCTCCAAGCCCCAGTTTGGCATCCTGAATTCCATGTACTATTATGACATCATCAACGATGCCAACAGTATTTACCGCAACACCGATATTGCCAAAAAGGTCATCGTTGATCACTATGGCATTGAATACGGCGAGGGCAAGACCTATGCCACATTGGACGATGCCTATAAGAGCGTAACTGGCTTTGATGCGGAAAAGGCAAAAGCCTTGTTCAACGCTGTTTATGACAAGATGGTTGCAGACGGCAATTACACAGCCGGGCAGCAGATTCTGCTGACCTGCCTGGCCTCCGAGCAGCAGTCGCTGAATGCGGAGAAGAAGAGCCAGGAAGCTCTGCTGAATCAGTACATTGCGGAAGCCACCAAGGGCACAGGCTTCGAAGGCAAGATCGAGATCAAGTTTACAAACTCTCCCACGATGTACAATGACTTTGTAAACGGCAATACGGAGATGATTCTGTCTGTCAAGTACGGTGCGGATATGTCGCCGTATTACCAAATGAGCAAGTACATCGATACCGGCAACTTTGTGGTTCCCGAGTCCAAGGCCTATAATCCCAAAGGCGTGGAGCTGACCATTGAGATTGATGGCGAGACGATTACCAACACCGTCCACAGATGGAGTAAGAGCATCAATACCGGTGGAGACTATGTGAACGCCCCCATTGACGTGAAGCTGCTGATTATGGCAAAGCTGGAAGCATTCCTGATTGATGAATACATCGACATTCCCATCTACAGCAGATGTCAGGTGTCGCTGTATTCTAAAAAGGTGGCGCCCGGCAGCGATGTCTACAATCCCTTCTATGAGTTCGGCGGCATTGCCTATATGACCTACAACTATACGGATGCCCAGTGGGCAGAATATACAGCAAAATATCCCAACGGCATTTCCTACGAATAAACAGATAAGGAGGAAAAAGAGATGAAAAAGTACTTGCTCAAGCGGATCAGCTTGATGGTTGTTACATTTTTCGTTATCTTTTTCCTCCTGTTTATTTTGATCCGGTTGCAGGTAAAGCCGGAGGTGGTCTACGGCCCGGATAAGGAGCTGGAAGCGGCACGATTGGATGCCCTGGGGTACAATGAAAATGTGATCAAGCAGTTCTTTATCTATGTGAAAAACTGCTTCAAGGGCGATTTTGGTGTTTCCTTAAAGATCGACTATATGGAGCCGGTCAGCAGCCTGATGGCGGAAAAGCTTGTCCCCAGTTTGCTGATCAATCTGTATTCTGTGCTGCTGTCCATTCCTTTGGGCTTTGCCCTGGGTATTCATGCTGCTACGCACCAAAACAAGTGGCAGGATGTGCTTTCGGGACTTGGCATTATGCTGCTGATTTCCGTGCCCAGCCTGGTTTTGGGTTTCGTTTTGCAGTATTTCATCGGCTATAAGGGCGGGGCGCCCATTGTGGTATCGTCCCTTTATGAGGCTGGCGGCTTTTTCACCTGGAAGATGCTGAAAACCCAGCTCTTGCCGGTACTGACGCTGTGCCTGCCCAGCATCGCATTTTTGGCAAGAAATGTTCGCGCAGAGATGGCAGAGGAGCTCCAAAGCCCGCAGATCGTCTTTGCGAAATCTTTGGGCGTCTCCAAGCGGAAACTGGTCTATGGCTATGCGCTGAAATCGGCGATGGTGCCGCTGCTGCCTCAGCTGGTTTCAATGATGGTGGGCATTTTCTCCGGCTCGTTTATCGTGGAGCAGATATTTTCTGTCCCCGGCATTGGCAAGTTGATGATCCAATCCATAAACAAGCTGGACTACGATGTGTTCATCGCCTGCTCTATGTTCTATGCCTTTATCGGCCTGCTTTCCGGCATCGTAACGGATGTTACATACCATCTGATCGACCCGAGAATTCGTATGGGAGGTAAGAAATATGAGTGAATTTCAGCCTTCTGTAAATGATTTTGTCGTGGCCGATAAAACAAAATATCGCCCGACTGTTATAGACAGCAAAAAAACAAAAAACGCAGCCGGACGGGTCCGGTCGGACTTTTTGAAAAACAAGTCCACTATCTTTGGATCAGCGATCCTGATTTTGCTGATCGTGTTTATGCTGCTGTCCTTCGCGATTTCGAAATTTGAGGTTTCAGCGATGGACAAGACCTATGCCAATATGAAGCCCAAGGTGGATGCGTTTGCAGGCACCGGCTTTTGGGACGGCACATATAGCAAAAAAGTCAACGAAAAAATGTACTACAATCTGTTGGCCATTTCCACGGAAAGCGGCGGATATGGCTGCCTGCAGAAAGTAGAAAATGAATACCTGGAAGACGGCGTTCTTTATCGGGATGTTGTTGTGGATTCCTACTTTGAGGTGGGATTTAAGTATCTATATATCACAGACGCGGTTTTAGCACAGATCCGGGAATATGAAGCGTTATCCGGTTTGCAGGTACTGTTCCCGTTGGTGGATGAAAGCCACGCCTATGGCTCGGATGATCCCAACTGCTTTTATTTTGTGAATGCCCAGTATCCCTGCGATGCCAACGGCGAATATATCGATCGGCAGTCGGGCAGTAAGGAAACTTCGCCGAAGAAAGCGGATTTGAAGATCATTCCCAATTACCTGACGGATGAGAATGGTCAGATCGTGTATTCTCAGCAGGCACAGGGCAGCAACAAGGTACGCGTTCTGTACTGCAATTACTTTTCCTTTACGCAGTATATAAAAACCGGCAAGTTGACCACCACGCCGTCCCACATTTTGGGCAGCGACACTATGGGTTACGATATTTTTGCCCGGCTTGGTTCGGCAATCGGTATCTCACTGTCCTTGGCGCTGCTGGTATTCGTGGTGAACTTTGTAATCGGTACGCTCTACGGTGCGATTGAGGGTTACTACGGCGGCGCGGTGGACCTGATTATGAAGCGCCTCAGCGAGATCATTTCCGAGATTCCGTTCTTTATCCTGGCTTCACTGCTGCAGATCTATATGGTCGCCAGCGGAAAAATGCACCCGTTTCTGGGTCTTCTGTACGCATTTTGCCTGACGGGATGGATCGGCATCGCCAATACCACCCGCAGACAGATTTATCGCTTTAAGAATCGGGAATATGTGCTGGCTTCTGCTATGCTGGGCGCCAGCGACAGGCATATCCTCCTGCGCCATATCTACCCCAACTCCATCGGCACCATCATCACCTCTACGGTGCTGACCATCCCCGGTGTGATCTTCAGCGAAACCTCGCTGTCGTTTTTGGGAATCATTGACCTCAATGGCGCGAAATACACATCCTTGGGCACAATGCTGGCAAATGGGCAGGAGTGTATCTCCACAGCTCCCCACGTGCTGTTTTTCCCGGCATTGGTGATTAGCTTGCTGATGATCAGCTTCAACCTGATCGGTAACGGCCTGCGGGAAGCCACAGCTCCCAACTATCGAGGAGGTGTTCGGTGATGCCTATTTTGGAAATCAAAAACCTCCACATTTCCATCAAGACCCAGCAGGGGAGGCTCCACGCTGTCCGGGGCGTAGATATGGCCCTGAATCCCGGTGAGATCGTCGGCATTTTGGGCGAAAGCGGTGCCGGAAAATCTATGACGATGCGGGCCGTAACGGGACTTTTGCCTGCCGTAGCAAGTGTCGATGAAGGCGAAATTATCTTTAATGGCCGGTCATTGCTGGATGCGACGGAAGAGGAAATGATGTGCATCCGTGGTACGGAAATTGCCTGCGTAACGCAAAATCCCACATCCTCCATCAATCCCATCATCACCGTTGGCAAACAGATGATGGATGCCTTGATCGCCAAGAAAAAGGCTGCGAAAATCGCAGCGAAAGTGCAAATCCGGGCGTTTGAAAAGCAACAGGGCGTCAAACTGCTGGGAATCTCTCTTGAAAAAGCAAAGCAAATCATAGCGCAGTTGGATGCGGACGGTATAGAAGCTGCGCTGGAAACCTATTACAAAAAGCATACAAAGGCGGAGCTGAAAGCCGAATGTATCCGTATGCTGGAGCGGGTGGGTATCGATCAGCCCGAAATGCGCTATGATCAGTATCCCTTTGAGCTTTCCGGTGGTATGAATCAGCGTGTTGTCATCGCGATGGCCTTGTCCGGCAATCCCAGGTTGGTGATTTGCGACGAGCCGACTACCGCGCTGGATGTTACCTCTCAGGCGAAGATTATTCAGCTGCTGGCAGATCTACAGAAGGAGCTTCAGTTTGCTCTTGTTTTCATTTCCCACAACCTGGCAGTGATTGGAAAACTCTGCAAGCGGGTGTATGTGATGTACGCCGGCGTGGTGGTGGAGGAGGGCGGAATCCGCAGTGTCTACAATCAGGCGCGGCATCCGTATACCAAGGCGCTGTTCGATGCACTGCCGGTGCTGGACAAGCAGTATAAGCTGCGTGCCATACCCGGACAAGCGCCATCTTTGATTGATGTGCAGGACAGAGATCAGTTTGCGGACAGAAATCCTTATGCCCTGGAAATTGACTATAAAAAAGAGCCGCCGCTGTTCCAAATTGCGCCGAATCACAAGGTGCGATCCTGGCTGGTGCATCCTCTGGCAAGGCAACTGAAAATCGAAACACCCCGGGACTTAATTCAAAGGGAAACTGCCCCGATTTCGGAGGAAGTAATCCTTAGAATCAATGGTGTATCCAAGCGATTTGCCGGTCGCTTTGGCGCAACGATAGCGGCAAAGGACATCAGCCTTACCGTTCGCAAGGGCGAAATCTTTGCGCTGGTTGGCGAAAGCGGTAGCGGCAAAACCACCTTGGGCAAGATGATCTCGGGCATCCACAAGCCGGATTCCGGCGAGATTTATTACCGGGATACGCTTGTTGCATCCGCTAAGAAAATGCGGAGGAACACAGATATTCAAATGGTGTTCCAGGATGCCAATGCATCCTTAAATCCCCGGATGACAGTGGGTGAGCTGGTGGCAGAGGGCCTTGCAATCCAGTACCGCTACAGCAAGCAGGAAATGGATGCAAAAGTCCGCGCCTGCCTACGGGAAGTTGCTTTGGATGAGCAGATTATGGACCGGTATCCCTTTGAACTTTCCGGCGGACAGCGCCAGAGAGTGGAGATTGCCAGGGCGCTCATCGTGGATCCGCAATGCTTGATTGCGGACGAGCCGGTCAGCGATCTGGATGCGTCGGTGCAGGCGGATGTGCTGAACCTCTTTGAGCAAATCCGGCGTGACCGGGGTATTTCCATCCTTTTCATCACCCACGATATTTCCATTGTGCAGTATCTGGCAGACAGAGTGGGCGTGCTGTACAAGGGTAGATTGGTGGAACTGGCGGATAAAAATGAGATATTCGCAAAGCCAACCCATGAATACACGAAAAGCCTGTTCGCTTCTGCACCCAGCCTTTCTATTCACGAAAGCCTGCAGGTGCTGCCGGAGGTAGAATTCGACGAAACTACATTCTGCGAATTCAAGCAGATCGCAAACAATCACTTCGTCTTAACCTCTGTCTGAAATTACGAACACCCCACTGTGTGAAATACGCAGTGGGGTGTTGTTTTTGTATGTACTGGAATAGGATTTTAGACACAAAATACAATATTACTGGATAATTTATTGGCTTATATAATATTCTTTGACAATATAAGGAAAAACCAACCAGAAAGGAGTATGTGTATGAGGGGAGTTATCTATGCGCGGTATTCCTCGGATAATCAGCGTGAGGAATCCATTGAGGGTCAGCTTCGTGAGAATATGGCATATGCGAAAAAGAATGGTATCGAGATTGTACATAATGCGGCACTTGATATTTATGCGGATAGAATATATAATAAAGATTAAGGTATTAACATTGTGAAAGCCAACGTTATTTTGAATAAAATGAGGTATGAAAATGGAAAAGTTTGATGCTTTGAAAGTAAAAAATGAATGTGTGGCCTGGATCCGGCAGTTCTTTGCCGAGAATGGCCCGGATTGCAATGCGGTGCTGGGTATTTCCGGCGGCAAGGACAGCTCTGTTGTGGCAGCTCTTTGCGTGGAAGCCCTGGGCAAGGACCGGGTCATCGGTGTGCTGATGCCCAACGGCGAGCAGGCGGATATCGATATGTCCTATAAGCTGGTAAACCATTTGGGTATCAAGCATTATGTGGTGAATATCCACGATGCTGTAGCCGGCCTGACCGCTGCGCTCCCGATGGAACTGACCGAGCAGAGCCGCAACAATATGCCCCCTCGCATTCGTATGACCGCCGTTTATGCGGTGAGCCAGTGCTGCAACGGCCGTGTGGCCAACACCTGCAACCTTTCCGAAGATTGGGTGGGTTATTCCACTCGCTACGGTGATTCCGTTGGCGATTTCAGCCCGCTGTCCCGGCTGACGGTGCAGGAGGTTAAGGAGATCGGCCGCCTGCTGAATCTGCCTGATGAACTTGTGGACAAAGTTCCCATCGACGGACTTTGCGGCAAGACTGATGAGGACAACCTGGGCTTCACCTATGCCGAGCTGGATCGCTACATCCGCACTGGCGAAATTGAAGATCAGGCGAAGAAGGCGCGCATCGACACGCTGCATAAGAGAAATCTGTTCAAGCTGAAGCTGATGCCGGTATTTGAGCCGGATATCCCGTCGGCACAGAAGATTTAAGGCGGCCCGGAGGCAAAATGTAATGGAAATTACAGGCGCGATTTTTGATTTTGACGGTACGCTGTTTGACTCTATGCCGGCGTGGATCGGCATTCGGGATGCGTTTTTTGCAAGCATCGGCGTGCAGATGACGGATGATGACAGAGAGTTTTTCAGAGGCAAATTTACCAGCGAGGCACTGCCCCTGGCAATTGACCGTTTTGGCCTTACAATGCCCTATGAGCAGCTGCTTGCAGCATTTTTTGAATACCTCAAGCAGCGGTATCTGAAGATGGCTGTTCCAAAAAATGATATCGTAGAATTCCTGAAGAAGCTACACGCCAAGGGCGTGAAGATTGGCATTGCCACTGCTTCCGGTGAGCCTGCGGTAATCGGTGCGCTGGAGAAATTCGGCCTTCGTGAGTTCTTTCCGGTGATCTACTCCACCTACACGGTGGGCGAATCGAAGCTGACACCGAAAGTTTACGATGTGGTGCTGGAAGAACTGGGCACTGACAAGGCTACCACCTGGGTCTTTGAGGATGCCCTCTATGCTGCCAAGACCGCCAAGGAAAATGGCTATCCGGTGGTGGGCATCTATGACGAAAGCGAAAAAAGGGCGCAGGAGCTGCAGGAGCTTGTGGACATCTATATCCACAACTATGCTGAACTGGATATATAGCAAAAAGCACCTCCGGGTCAACAAC
>JAZSCE010000031.1:0-24005 GCA_045602725.1 Faecousia sp.
GATGCGAAGGCAAATAAGAAAACGCTGTTCCTGACCATTCCCCAGGGCACTACCTTGGAACTGGATGGCAACACATGGACCTTCTGTGAAGAGCAGAGAATCTGCAATATCTTCAATGAAAACGGTACGATGGACTGGAAGGTTTGCGACCACGAAAGTCATACTGTGGAAGAACCTGAGATTCAGGGAATTAAGCTGAACTACATTCACGAGCAGAATGCAGCCAGAAATGGTTTGAAGCTGCATCTGATTGCTGAGAATGTGGGCGCAGTAAAGGGAACCACGATGGGCTGGCCTGTAATGGGCGGCAACTGGTCTACAATGATCACCTTGAACGGACAGCCCACCTCGGTCAATATTAAATGGCCGGATGCCGAGAATTTCATTTATCTGGATCTGTTTGACACGGCTGTGCTGAATGATTCGAAGGCAAACAAGACAACGCTGTTCCTGACCATTCCTCAGGGCACCACCCTGGAACTGGATGGTAATACTTGGACCTTCAGTGAGGAACAGAGAATTTGTAATGTCTTCAATGCAGACGGCACAATGGACTGGAAGGTTTGCGACCATGAAGGTCATGAAGTGCCCGTTCCTGAGAAAAAGGGAATTGAATTGCACTACATTCACGAGCAAAACGCTGCCAAGACAGGCATGAAGCTTCATTTAACACTTGTGAATGAGAATGCTGTTAAGGGAACAACTAACGGCTGGCCTGCAATGGGCGGTAACTGGTCTTCTATGATTTCCCTGAACGGACAGCCTGCTTCGATCAATATCAAGTGGCCGGATGCTGAGAATTTCATTTGGATTGATCTTTTGGATTCGGCAGCAATAAATGATGCTAAGACCAATAAGACATCGTTGGTTCTGACCATTCCTGATGGCACCACTTTGGAACTGGATGGTTATACCTGGACGTTCCATAAGGAGCAAAGCATTTGCAATGCATTTGATGATGCCGGTAATATGAGCTGGCAGATTTGCGACCACGAAAGTCATGAAGTGCCTGTTCCGGAGGAAAAGGGACTTGAGTTGAACTACATTCACGAGCAAAATGCGGCCAAGACAGGTTTAAAACTGCATTTAACACCTGTGAATGAGAACGCCGTTAAGGGAACAACTACCGGCTGGCCTGCGATGGGTGGCAACTGGTCTACTATGATTACCCTGAACGGGCAGCCCACATCGGTCAATATCAAGTGGCCGGATGCTGAGAATTTCATTTGGATTGATCTTTTGGATGCGGCAGCAATAAATGATGCGAAGGCAAACAAGACAACGCTATTCCTGACCATTCCCCAGGGCACCACTTTGGAATTAGATGGATATACCTGGACTTTCTATAAGGAGCAAAGCATTTGCAATGTATTTGATGATGCCGGTAATATGAGCTGGCAGATTTGCGAACACGAAAGTCATGAAGTGCCTGTTCTTGAGGAAAAGGGAATTGAACTGCACTACATTCACGAGCAAAATGCTGCCAGAACAGGTATTAAGCTGCATTTGACACCTGTGAATGAGAAAGCAGTCAAGGGAACGACTATGGGTTGGCCTGCAATGGGTGGCAACTGGTCTACCATGATTACCCTGAATGGACAGCCTACTTCGCTTAACATTAAGTGGACAGATGTTGAGAATTTCATTTGGATTGATCTTTTTGACTCGGCAACCGTGAATACTGCTAAGCAGAATAAGACATTGTTGGTTCTGACCATTCCTAAAGGCACTACTTTGGAACTGGATGGCTACACATGGACATTCTACAAAGAGCAAAGAATTTGCAATACATTTGATGGTGCCGGCAATATGAACTGGCAAGTTTGTAGTCATACCCATACGGAAACAGCGTCTGAGAGCAAGGGAATTTTACGTTTATTTGTGAAGCCTTTGACAGTGGTTCCTACATTGTTCAGACGTTTACAGGGTAAAGTGATGTGATCGTTGTGTAGTGGGCTTTGATAAGGAACTCGATACGTGTATTACTATGACTTTGCCGGCAATATGAATTGGCAGAAATGTATGTCACATCAGCATCCCTCTTGTTTAACCAGCTGTCGGTAGGAGCATCTTACTGACAGCTTGGTAAACATATTTAAAAAGTTTGCTCCTATTCAAGTTCATAACCATGGCGTACTTCTGTTTATTTGCTGCATAACTTGCAGTCTAATAAAAAAGTAAAACATATGAAAGGTGGAAATGACGTGAAAATCACAAGCAAATCTATTACGTGCCTGATTTTGGCTATCGTCCTGGTTCTGTCGTTATCTGTATTTTCATTGCCGACACTGGCTGTGTCTCAACTGGATACAGCACAGGGTGACGTCAATAATGATGGCTATGTCACAGAAGAAGACCTGACTCTGCTGGATAATATCCTGCAAGGTCTGGCACCGTCTACGACCTATGCGGATGTTGACGGAAACAATATTGTAGATCAGCTTGACAAAACTGTTCTGCAGAATTTGCTGGGTGCACTTGCTCCCATTACCGATCCCAATGACCTGTTGGATAATGTGTCACAGGTTACATTGGAAGGAAATACTGGATCAGCTAGCGCACAGCTTCAATCCACGGTAGCTAAGGGTGACTCCACAGTTGCACTGAAGTTCTGGAGCCAGGCTGCAAATGGAAATCCGATTGCTGAACTGTCTTTGGCTGCACCTCTGGATTTGTCCGAAGTAGAAGCAATTTGTATGGATTTGTTGTTTGTTAATTCAGATGACAAACAAATTCAGGTAAGCTTGTTGACAGGAACTGAGCTGACGCAAAGCGATATTGTCAGTGTTTTGGTGACAAGCGATAAGGTGGGCTGGAGCGAAGGCGTAGTTATGCTTAACCAATTTGGTGCAGCAAATCTTATGGATATTCGTGCAATTCAGTTCCATTATAATAGTGCAGTCCAAACACAGGCTCATACAGTATATGTAGATAATCTCCGCGCTTCTAAATTGGCTCTGGGTGAAGTCGGAGACCAGCTGGAGAGCGGCTTCTATATCACACTTGCACCATCTGGTCAGAAGGGAATCGTATCTGCGGATCAAAGTTGGCCCATTCTGACTGGTACATATCAAGAGAACATCAAAATTAATGGACAGGCCATTGAGCTTCCTATTCAGTATACTGGTATTGCGAATCGTTTGTTTGTAGCCTATAACGATGAACTGATATCAATTATGGAGGCTGCAAAGGCGCTGAATGTATCGCTTTATTTGGAGATTCCCGCAGGATCTACCTTTGTATTGGGTGGTGACAACTGGGTTGCAACAGAAGATTGGGTTATTTGTAACAGCTTTACTGAAAATGGTGCAATGAGCTGGAAGGTTTGCGACCATGAGAATCATACCGAAGAAGTTCCTACGGTTGCAGGAATAAGTGTTAACTACATTCAGACATATACCGATTCCGCACTTAGATTGGTTATGAATCCTCGGAATGTTAATGCGATTACCGGTATCACCGGTTGGGGTGTCATGGGCGGCAACTATGATACTACCGTTACTTTAAATGGTCAGGATGTTTCTGTGACTATTAAGTGGCCGGATCAAGCAAACCATATTTGGATTGACTTTGGTGCAGATATACTCAGCATCATTGCTGATGCAAAAGAACTGAAAGCACCCTTGTATTTGACATTCCCCAAGGGAACAACACTTGAGTTGGATGGCAGTACATGGACCTTCTTCGATGATCAAATTATCTGTAATGTCTTCAATGAAGACGGTACGATGGGCTGGAAGGTTTGTGATCACGAAAGCCATACAGAACCTGTTCCTCAGGTCAAGGGAATTCGTTTGAATTACATTCACGAACAATATGAAGCTAGCATGAAGCTGCATTTGGTTACTGTGAATGAGAGTGCTGTCAGCGGTACAACTATGGGTTGGCCTGCAATGGGCGGCAATTATGATACTACCGTTACTTTAAATGGTCAGGATGTTTCTGTGACTATCAAGTGGCCAGATGCTGAGAACTTTATCTGGATTGACTTTGGTGCAGATATGCAGAGTATCATTGCTGAGGCAAAAGAACTGAAAGCACCGTTGTACCTGACATTCCCTCAGGGTACAGCGCTTGAGTTGGATGGCTACACATGGACTTTCTATGAGGACCAGAGAATCTGTAATGTCTTCAATGAAGACGGCACAATGACTTGGAAGGTTTGTGACCACGAAAGCCATACAGAACCTGTTCCTCAGGTCAAGGGAATTCGTTTGAATTACATTCACGAACAATATGAAGCTAGCATGAAGCTGCATTTGGTTACTGTGAATGAGAGTGCTGTCAGCGGAACTACTATCGGATGGCCTGTAATGGGAGGTAACTACGATACAACGGTTACGCTGAATGGGCAGGATGTATCTGTTACCATCAAGTGGCCAGATGCTGAGAATTTCATCTGGATTGACTTTGGTGCGGATATGCAGAGCATCATTGCTGAGGCAAAAGAACAACAGGCAACGTTGTACCTGACGATCCCTCAGGGCACAACGATTGAATTGGATGGCTATACATGGACTTTCTATGAGGACCAGAGAATCTGTAATGTCTTCAATGAAGACGGCACAATGACTTGGAAGGTTTGTGACCACGAAAGCCATACAGAGCCTGTTCCTCAGAAAAAGGGAATTGAGTTGAACTATATTCACGAGCAAAATGCTGCCAGGACAGGTATGAAATTGCACTTGAATACCTTGAATGAGAATTCTGTCAGCGGAACAAGTACATGGACTGAGATGGGTGGTAACTGGTCTTCTATGGTCACCCTGAATGGGCAGTCTACTTCGCTCTGTATTAAGTGGACGGATGTAGAGAATTTTATCTATATTGATCTTTATGATACGGCAACTGTGAATGCTGCGATGACAAATATGACATCGTTGGTTCTGACCATTCCTGAAGGTACTACTTTGGAATTGGATGGCTATACCTGGACTTTCTACAAGGAGCAGAGCCTTTGCAATGCATTTGATGATGCCGGTAATATGAGCTGGCAGGTTTGTACGCATGATGTTCATGTAGAGCAGACGGAAATTAATGTTGTTGATAATAGTAGCAGTACTTATAGTATTGTTGTTCCGGAAAATGCTACAGCTTGTGAAGAATTTGCGGCATCTGAACTGCAGAGCTTCCTTTACCAGACCACAGGCGCAACACTGGAAATTAAAAAGGATACAGATGAAGCTGTAGGCGCACGCGTTTTGTCCGTAGGTAATACCTCTTTCTTAAATAACAGTGGACTGGTATTGGCGGATGGCACAACAAAGGATAAATATGCCATCACCAATACAGGATACACGATTTATCTATATGGCAATACTGACCGTGCAGTTCTTTATAGTGTGTATGAATTTTTGGAGAGCTACACAGGCCTGCGATTTGTTTCTGCAGATTATACTTATGTTCCTCAATGTACAACGGTAACAATTGAAAAAAATCTACATAAGGAATATGATTCCGTTGTAGATTTGCGGATGTACTGGACTTGTGACAGTATGTACGATGCGTTGTATGCTGCTCGAAAGCGTTTTGTGACCACATGGAACGGGTCTGAGCCTAAGTATGGAGAAGGCTTGTATCGTGATTACGAATCCCGTGGACATAACACACGCAGCCTGATTCAAGCTGGATTAGATAGCTATGGCTTGACCGAAATCCCTGACTATGTCTACGCTACGGATTTGGATGGCAACAGACTTTCGGAACAAATTGGCAGCGACAATGTATGGGATATTTGTTGGTCCAACGGCATTGCAGACGATGGCACTTTCATTGAAGAAGTTAGTGTAGATGTGAACGGAAATGCACAGCCTACTGTTGCACAGTTACTGCTGGCTGGCTTGAAGGCACAGTTGGATTACAATAAAACAGCCACTATCTTCAATGTTATTCAGGAAGATAGCCAAACTGTGATCTGTAATTGTATGCAATGCAATCAGCATACACAAAATTATGGCGCTTGTAGTGCCAATATTGTTCGTATGCTTAATGCGTTGGCAATAGAGCTTAATGAGTATACCCATAGTTCTTCGGGCGATGGACGCGATATTAAGCTTCTGACAAATGCATATGTCTATTCACAGGAAGCTCCTGTTCTTGGGGAAGAAGGGAACTATTATGTTTATGATAATTCTGTGATTCCCAATGAGCACACTCTGATTCAATATGCGACCATGAATTACACCAATCACGCTTTTGGTGTCGCAGATGAGGCTCAGTCGGACGAGCATAAAGACTGTATGAACAAGTGGGAGTGGCTCTGCAGCACTAATCAAAATCTATTGCTGTACACATATTCCACGAACTTTAACTGTTCCTTTACATACAACCCCAATTTGGACGGTTTATTGGATACATTCTATTACAGTATTGAAAACCTGTCTGACACTTTGCTCGTTTTTGAGGGCGATGCATATTCCGATGATTGGCAGCAATCTTTGCGTGCATATATCATGTCGGAACTGTTCTGGGATCCTGATGCAGAAGTTCAAGCTCTGTTGCAGGAATTTGTGACACTGTACTATGGTCGAAGCGCTCCGGTGGTACAGGCATATATAGATCGTATGGAAGCATTGGCCGACTATAATCGAGCTACTTACGGAAATAATTACTTCTTGATGGTTGCAGACCATACATCTTATAATATTCACAATGCTAAGTATTGGTCCTTGGAGCAACTGGAATTAAGTATTCAGGAGCTAAAAGCCGAGTTGGATGCAATTGCTGCAGATGAAACCCTCTCCCAAGCAGAAAAGGATCGCCTGATCTGCGAGGTTGAGCAGGTGTTGATTGCACCCATGATGCAGATAAAGTATAATTATTTTATATACTATTTAACTACCAGTGGTAGAGAAGCTTTTGTAGAGGAACTGTGTCAGTTGGTTGAAAAGCATCCTGAAATTTACCATCAGGCCGCGGCATGGGAACTGCTGCCAGTGGAGGTTAAGGGAATTGATCTGAACTACATTCACGAGCAAAGTGACACCAGTCTGAAAGTGCATTTGAACACTGTGAATGAGAATGCTGTCAGCGGAACCACTACTGGATGGCCTGTAATGGGCGGTAACTACGATACCACGGTTACTTTGAATGGACAGGATGTATCTGTTACGATTAAGTGGCCTGAAGCTGAGAATTTCATCTGGATTGACTTTGGCGCAGATATGCAGAGCATTATCGCTGATGCAAAAGAACTGCAGGCACCGTTGTATCTGACATTCCCCCGGGGAACAACTCTTGCGTTGGATGGTTATACTTGGACTTTCTACCAGGATCAGAGAATCTGTAATGTCTTCAATGAAGATGGCACAATGACTTGGAAGGTTTGTGACCACGAAAGCCATACAGAATCTGTTCCTCAGATCAAGGGAATTGGACTGAACTACATTCACGAGCAATCTGAAGCATCTATGAAACTGCATATGAATGCCGTGAATGAGAATGCCATCAGTGGCACCACAGGTTGGGGTGTAATGGGTGGTAACTACAATACCATGGTTACTTTGAATGGTCAGAATGTTTCTGTTACAATTAAGTGGCCTGATGCTGAGAATTTCATCTGGATTGATTTTGGCGCGGATATGCTGAATATCATTGCCGATGCAAAAGAGCTGCAGGCACCTTTGTATCTGACATTCCCCAAGGGAACAACGCTTGCGTTGGATGGTTATACCTGGACATTCCTCGAGGATCAGAGAATCTGCAATGTCTTTAACGCAGACGGTACAATGACTTGGAAGGTTTGTGACCACGAAAGCCATACAGAATCTGTTCCTCAGATAAAGGGCATTCAGCTGCACTACATTCATGAGCAAAATGATGCGAAGACAGGTATGAAGCTGCATTTGACAGCAGTAAATGAGAATGCTGTCAGCGGTACTACTACCGGATGGCCTGTAATGGGTGGCAACTGGTCTTCTATGATTACTCTGAATGGACAGTCTACTTCGCTTAGCATTAAGTGGACGGATGCCGAGAACTTTATCTATATTGATCTGTTTGATACGGCAACAGTGAACAATGCGATGACGAATAAGACGTCGTTGGTTCTGACCATTCCCCAAGGTACTACATTGGAGCTGGATGGCTATACCTGGACTTTCTACAAGGAACAAACCATTTGCAACAGCTTTGATGATGCCGGCAATATGAGCTGGATTGTAGCTAACTAAGTAATCCCCGGGTGGCCGGGACGCCGAAAGGAGTCCCGGTACCCAAGGTGCCAGTTACCGTATTTATGTAACAAAAGGAGAAATATGAAATGATTAAGATACCGGATAATCTGAAGGTATGCATACCTGCTGATGCCAGCACAACAATTCAGTCCGCATTTAATGAATTGGCGATGTTTCTGAAAGAAAGTGCCAATATAAAATGTGAAAAAATCAATGACATAGATTCGTCTTCATTTTGTATTTCTCTGGGTAATAGTCTGGCATTGGAATGCGCCGGTATTTCACAGCCATTTGCCTGGAAGGATGATTCCTTCGGTTCCGTTGTCAAAGACAAGGTGTTGTACATCTACGGAAAAACTGATAGAGCTGTATTATATGGTGTTTACGAATTCCTGGAATGTATCGTAGGCGTTCGTTTCCTGTCGCCTCAGGAGAATTTCGTCCCTGATCATTCGGATGGCATCTATTTACCGGATAATTACTTCAAAAATGAAACGCCAGTTTTTGATATCCGTTCTTATTGGACGACGGGGGCGGTAGAAAATGCACCATATGCCGCAAGACATCGTGTGATGACTGTTTGGTACGATGAAGCTGGTGCTGCACACTATGGCGGTGGAATGCGGGATCGGTTTTATAGCGACGGACACAATCTGAATAAGCTCTATCAAGAAGGATATGTGGCGATTCATGGTGAGCCAGAAGACGGAGCCTTGATTTATGAAGGCGGCGTGGATGTTAAAAGTGGTGAAACGCTGAAGCTTTATTACACCAAATCGGAGAACCCGTCCTATAAGGGTATGCTGTGTCTTTCTGATCAATCAATCAGACCATATGTGTTACGAGGTGTTCAAGAACGTGTAAAGGCTAATCCCAGTTGCGATTACTTCGGAGTAATGCAGGAGGACACGAAGTTTTTCTGTGCTTGCTCTGGATGTACGAAAACGCAAAACAAGACGGATTTGATTATTGATTTGTGCAATGAGATTGCGCAAAATATTAATGATTGGTCAAAGGGAGAAGGAAAAATCTTTACCGGTGGCAGAGATATCTATATTGTGACGCTGGCCTATGAATACACCGAAAAGGCGTGTGGTATTCCGGTAAATAAATATGTAATCATTGATCTCGCCCTTATGAACTGTGCTAACTATGGTTATACATTGACAGACGAAAATCAATTTGATTCTTGCAAAAATGCATTAAATGGGTGGCAGAAAGTTCTAAATCCGGATAATTTGGTCTTTTACCATTATGAAACGAATTTTAATAACCAGCATTGGTATATTTCGAATCTTTATCATATGCTTCCCAATTTGCAGTATATGCAACAATATGGTAGAAGCATGGTCACATTTGAAGCTGGTGATAGTTTTTGGCAGGGCTTAATGAAAAGCTATGTAGTTAGTAAACTTATGTGGAATCCGAATCAGTATACTCAAAACGATGTTACAGATATGGCAAAGGAGTTTTGTCAACTGTACTATGGTGAAAATGGAAATGTCGTTTGGGAATACATTGAAACAATGGAAAGCGCATACGAAACTATCAGAAGTACTTATGGTAAAGACCATTCGTTTCCGTACTATGTGCCTGTTGCCGATCATCTTTTGGTAACTGATAATCACAAGGAAGCTATTAAAGATGCTTATGGCGTGAAGCACTTTTGCAGTGCTAACGATCCAAAGTATTTTACAAAGGAATTCCTGATGGAACAGATTAAAAAGTTACGAAAAGTTTATTCGGGGTCCCAAGGACTAATGCAAAAAAAACTGGCAAATGTTCTGCTGACTGCTGAAATCATGTACTTTGTAAGCTGGAAGTATTACAACCATATTGATGATGCAATTTCTTATACAGATATTGCCAGAGATTGGATCAGTTATCCGGAATTTGTGGCTATGTGCCATGAAATTCAGAAACTGGTTTATCTGATTGATGATGAGCAACAGCGTGTCAAAGGATCATTAAACTTGATTTTTGGCGCAGATAATTATGCCGGAATGGACGGTAGCAACCCCTTCGATTTTTGGAGTGTTTAATATGAAGGCAATAGAGTTCTCGCATTTTTCCTGTCATTATAAAAACGGAAAAAGTTTCATTCAGGTCTTGGATGATCTTTGTTTAGAAATTGACGAGGGAGAATTGCTGCCACTTGTTGGTGAATCCGGTAGCGGAAAAACAACGCTATTAAAATGTATTGCTGGATTGTGTGAGTACATAGAAGGTGATTTGCGGATTTTTGGTGTTTCCACCGATTATGTGAAGACAGAAAAATTCAATATCGCTTATGTACACCAGCAATTTGCGTTGCATCCATCTATGACGGTTTATGATAATATTGCATTTCCGTTACGAATGATTCACACATCTCAGGATGAGGTGGATAGACGCGTTAAGGAAATTGCTCAGCAGATGGGTATTAAATTGCTGCTCTCACGCAAACCAAGACAGCTTTCTATTGGACAGCAGCAAAGAGTGGCTATCGCACGGGCACTCATAAAAAATCCTCGGTTGATTTTGTTGGATGAGCCGTTTTCGAACATAGATCCTCAACTTCATAATCAGCTTGTCGCATTCATTCAGCAATATCACACGCAACACAATTGCACGATTATATTTGTTACCCATGATTTGCGTGAAGCATTTATGTTGGGAGAACGAATTGCTGTGTTGGAGCAGGGGAAACTCGTTGACATTGGCTCGGCGGAACAGTTGCGAATGAATGCCAACAGCGCATTATTAAAGGATTATATGCAATGAAAACGATTATCGGACAGTCAACTGAAGCATTTGATCGTCAGACCAAAATGATGGAAGCGAGGGAAGTAGCGGCCATATTGGTCGTTATATGCCTAAACATTTTTCTAACACTCCTGCGTAACGATTCAAATCACAATATGTTACTTTGGGGTAATATTCTATTGGATATCATCTGTGTGTGGGGCGTAATGCTTTACAATGCGATTTATGTGGCACCTCGAAAGAAACTGCGAAAATTACTGCAGCTTCCGATTAGAGAATTATGTGGCACAGTTAAAACAATAGAATCACATACCACGAGGTATATGGATTTTGATTGTTATGCGGTACAAATTGATGAAGAAATATTATATCTGATACAAGAGAGTGCTTTTTGTATACAGATAAATGACCATGTAAAACTGCAAACTTCGGCAGGTATAATTGTGGGGGTGGCAGAATGAAAAAAATCTTTTGCTACTTGCAATATGCATGGTGGAAATATTTGATTGCGGCATTGGCAATTGCTTTGGGCTGGATTGCATTGTTTACACAGCTTGCAGCCACCAAAGACGAAGAGAAAATCGCAATACTGTATATGGGAGAGCATCTCCAATACGAACAGTTGCAACAATGCCTTTGGGGAAACAGAGATGATATCTCCAGTCAGGCACTGAAAAAGGTAACTGTTGAGAAAATCGCAAATGCTGAAGCATATTTTAATGGCATTATGTCCACTCGGATATATGAAAAGGATATTATTATTCTAACCGAGGAGTTAATGCATGAGTATGTCGGAAGGAACTATTTTGAACCATTGCCTCTTGAAAAGTTAGATTGGGTTGATGGAAAATCCTTGTATATGGAGGATGGAAAACCTTATGGATTTATCGTCAGTGGGGGAGATGGCAGCTTGCTGGGACAATATATTGGTTCGCAAGAAACGGTTTATGTATTTCTCAGTAGTCAAAGTGTTAATTTGGACAAACTTTATGGAAAAGGTGTCATTGGAAACGATGCGGCATTGCGAATGTTGCGATTTATGATGGAGGGTGAGGCATATTCGTAAGTTAAAAGCAGCGAAGACAGACTATACTTCGGCTATGCTGCCCCATAATCGCAAAGAGGTTTTCTTTGATGTCATAAAACTGCATTGGAAGAGCCTTTTACTTTTGGGCTTCGTGGTGCTTATCTGCCAGGTGGTACATATTTTGCTATCTATGCAGCAGGATCTTTACCTGGTAGGTATTGGAAGCAGCATACCGGAAGTGGACAAGGAACGCTATTTGCAGGAAGCAAGTTATGTAGTCCTGCGGTTCTGTAATTATCGTGCAGTAATAGAAGGTGTGATATTAGCATTATTTAGTGTTGTATTTTCCGGGATCATTCGAATTATCAGGCAATATTCGTGGCTGGAAAATGTTCAGCTATTTCCGGATATGGTTCGAGGGATTCAGCAAAATATAAAGCAAATGATATTGCTTGGGATAATAATGGGTATCATTTATGCTGCGTGCTTCTCAATGCTAAGTCTTGTCCTTTATGGCACACAAGAAAATTTTCTAATGATGATTCCAATAGGAATGTCGACATTGCTGATTTTGCCGGTTGCGGGTTATGTAGCAGTATCGATTTCACTGTATAGAAATTCGTTCTTCTCAAATATAAAACTTGGTTTCTACCTGTATTTGAAGGCACCATGGAAAACACTATTCGCACTGATATGCTGTGCTGGTTTCTATCTGACCTATTTTATAGATAACCCAATTTGTCATATAGTGTTTCCAATTATTGGTAGTGCTTTGTTTCCATTTTTCATATTGGGATGGACATTATTTACCTATGATCAATTGGATCGATTCGTTAATATGGAGAGTTTCCCGGAACTTGTTGGCAGGGGAACATTCACAGGAAGAGAAGAATAGTATAACTGAAAACTATGTATTATGTAATTCAAACGGTGATATAGATGTAATCTTACAATCTGTGTATATTACTGTTTATTAACCCAAGCTTTGCAAAATTAAATTTTAGAAATGAGGATGAAAGTATGAAACACAGTAAACTTGTAGCTCTAATTCTCAGCTTGTGTCTGGTTTTCGGAATGATTCCTATGATTGCCGGAGCAGAAACGGTTTCCAACAATGATTATGTGTATTTTGGCAATGATGGACAGAAGTGGCTGGTAACAGACAATGCCGATATGACACTCCTTGCTGCGGATGTTGTTGAGCAGATTGCCTACAATGAAGATGGTGTGGATAATACCTGGGAAAATTCTAACGCTAAGGTTTGGTGTGATAATTATCACGCCTCCAAGCTGACAGCTCAGGAGCAAGCTATTTTGGAAAGTGGCGTAAGTTTTCTTTCCAAGGCAGAGGCAGAGGTTCTGGATATGGATGTTCTGAAGGCAAGCACAAACTGGTGGTTGTCTACACCCTATGCAGATGATGCTATGTTTGCATATGCTGTCAGTGATGCTGGCCTGATTGGCTATCCCCACGTGGCAAAGAATTATGGCGCACGCCCCGCAATCAATTTGGACGAGAGCAAAATTGTTATGATTTCTGCTGTAGCCAAGAATGGTGAGATGGGTGTTGTTGCACCCAATACTACCGGCGAATGGAAGCTGACTGTTCAAAACGATGCCTATAGTGGTTTCGCTGTTTCTTCCATCTTGCTGAATGACCGTACAGTATCCGTATCCTTCGCCGGTGCTGCAACAGGCGAAAATGAGCAGGTCTCTGCATATATCAAGAACACTGCAGGCGATGTGCTGGCATATGGTTCTATCTCCAAGGGAGTTGCAGAGGCAACGGTTGATTTCGTAATTCCAGAAGGTGTTTCTGGTAATCTGACTGTTGGTGTGTTTAATGAACAGATCAATGGTGGTACAGCAACTGACTATGCAAGTGCAGCTGTTGAGCAGGCTGTTGTTGCAGAAGATGGCTATGGCTATGTAAAGGGCTGGTCCCTAACCCTGAATGGCGCCGTTAGCGCAAACTTCGTTATGGTTATCAACACCACAGACGATAATGCAGTTGTAAAGGTTACTACCAATGGTACACCGAAGAACATTCCCGTAAGCGAAGTAAAAGAAAACAGCAATATTGTCTCTGTGGATATGGCTGCTGCCCAGATGACTGACACGATTACAATTCAGGTCGTAGATAGCACAGGCAATGGTGGTGCAGTGCAGAGTTATACAGTTCGTGACTATGCAGATTACATTTTGGAAAACAGTGCCAATGAATCTGAAAAAGCGCTGGTCAAGGCTATGCTGAACTATGGCGCAAAAGCTCAGTTGTACTTCAATTATAATCACAATAATCTTGCTGACGCTGGTATTGAGGGGATCACCGAGGTCGCTGTTCCCACGGGCGGTACTTCCTTGAGTGTAAGCGGTAAAGCAGATGGCATCCGCTTCTATGGCGCCTCTCTGGTGTATCGTGACAAGATTGCTGTCCGTTTCTACTTCACAGCTGAGAGCCTGAATGGCATTACCTTCCAGTATCCTGTAGTTGAGAAGGACGGTCTGTATTATGTTGAGATTGCCGACATCAATCCCCAGGATCTGGGTGCAAGCGTATCTGTTACTGTGTCCGATTCTTCTGATACTCTGACAGTAACCTATGCACCGACGGACTATATCATCCGTATGTATAACAAGGCTGATTCCTCCGCATCCCTTAAGGCTTTGGTACAGGCTTTGTATACATATTACCAGGCCGCTGTGGCTTACAAAGCTTAATGTATTTGGATAACCTGAAAAGAGAGAGCTTTTTGATTTTTCTAAGATATTGCCGGGGTTTTTACCCCGGCAATATCTTAAAGTTCTGCTCTCTTATGGCAAATACTGATAAAAGTTTTGTCAGTGTTTTCGATAAGAGAAATTTACACTATGGAGGACATATTATGAAAAGATCTGAGATCAATAAAGCATTAAAGGAATTGGAGGCAATGTGCAAAAAGCACCACTGCTATCTGCCGCCTTTCTGCGATTTTACCCCTGAGCAGTGGCAGAATATCGGCCACGAATATGACGAAGTCCGTGACTGTATGCTGGGCTGGGATATCACCGACTACGGTATGGGCGACTTTGACAAGTTTGGCTTCTCTTTGATTACCATCCGCAACGGCAACCGTGCCATGGAGGACAAGTACCCCAAGGTATATGCCGAAAAGCTGCTGTACCTGAAGGAAGGTCAGTATGCTCCCAACCATTTCCATTGGTTCAAGACTGAGGATATCATCAACCGCGGCGGCGGAAATGTGCTGATTCGTGTTTATAACAGCCTGCCGGATGAATCCATTGACTATGAATCCGATGTAACCGTACATACCGACGGCAGAACCTACACCGTTCCTGCCGGCACTCAGATCCGCCTGACTCCAGGCGAGAGTATCCATGTTCAGCAGTTCCTGTACCACGATTTTTCCGTAGAGGAGGGCACTGGTGCAGTCCTGCTGGGCGAAGTCAGCCAGTGCAACGACGATAACACCGACAACCGGTTTAATCCTCCTGTGGGCAGATTTCCCACGATTGAAGAGGATGAAGTACCTTACCGGTTGCTGTGCAACGAGTACCCCGTGGCTAAGTGAGGTAACAGTATGATTGATGTTGTAGCATTGGGTGAGTTGGTGATCGACTTTGCCACTGTTAGCACAGACGCGGATGGCTATCCCACTATGGCGGCCCATCCCGGCGGAGCACCTGCCAATTTTCTGGCGGCACTAACTAAATATGGCTTCCAAACCGCCTTGCTCGGCAAGGTAGGTACGGATACCTTTGGTAAGCTGCTGATTGGCACATTGAAAGATGCTGGTATTGAAACAAAGGGCTTGGTTCAGACCGATGATGTATTTACTACGTTGGCTTTCGTTACCTTTGATAAAAGCGGTGATCGGGAATTTGCTTTTTCTCGCAAGCCTGGTGCAGATACCTGCATTTCCTTTGAGGAATTAGATCTATCTCTGATTGATGAAGCAAAAGTTTTCCATTTCGGAACCGTATCTTTAACGGACGAACCCTCCCGTACTGCCACGCAAATGGCGGTCGCTTATGCCAAAAAACAGGGAAAGCTGATTACTCATGACCCAAATCTGCGCAAACCTCTTTGGACGGATATGGAAACTGCCAAAGAGCAGCTCCTGTGGGGCTTGCAGCAGGCTGATGTGGTGAAAATCAGCGACGAGGAAGTGGAGTTCCTGTTCGGCTGTACGCCCAAAGAGGGCGCTGACAAGCTTCTGAACGAATTCGGCGTCAGCCTTGCGATGGTCACATTGGGATCCAATGGTGCGTACCTGAAAAATGAAAACGGCAGTACCTATGTAAAATGCCCTAAAGTCAGTCCCGTTGATACCACCGGCGCCGGTGATATCTTTGGCGGCAGTGCAGTTAGTCGCTTGCTGAAATTGGGCATTCATCCATCTGAATTAAGTGTAGAGCAAATGTACTCTATTGGTAGCTTTGCGTCAACTGCGGCCAGTTTATCCACAGAAAAATCTGGTGGTATTCCCAGCATTCCCAAAGAAGAAATGGTACAGGAAGCTTGCCAATGATCACCTAAGTTTGCGAGGTTATTATGAAAAAATTACATTTGATCTGTAATTCCCATCTGGATCCGGTTTGGATGTGGGATTGGGAGGAAGGCTTGGGAGAAGCAATCTCCACCTTTCATCAGGCAGAGCTGTTTTGCCAAGAATTTGATTATATTTTTAACCATAATGAAGCTCTTCTCTATGAATTTATTGAGGAGCATGATCCGGAATTGTTTGCCCGCATCCAAGAGCAGGTTAAGGCAGGGAAGTGGCATATTATGGGTGGCTGGTATTTGCAGCCGGACTGTAATCTGCCATCCGGAGAGGCCTTTGTGCGGCAGATCGGTCTGGGCAGACGTTACTTTGCTGAAAAATTCGGTGTAAGACCTACAACCGCAATCAATTTTGACAGCTTTGGTCACTCCGTAGGCTTGGTGCAAATTCTGAAAAAGTGCGGCTATGACAGCTATATTTGCTGCCGCCCCTTGCCGAACATGATGGAATTACCCAGAGATTTTTGGTGGATAGGTAAAGACAGCAGCCGTGTTAAGGTAACTCGTTTTGTTGATGAGAATATCTATTGTACGATTTTCGGCACTGCTAAGAAGGAAATTGTTCGAAAGGCTTCACAATATACAGAAGATGAAGTTGGTTTAGCACTATGGGGCGTGGGTAACCATGGTGGCGTACCATCTCGAAAGGATTTGCAGGATGTGGCAGAATTGATTGCCGGTTCTGATTATCCCATTGTGCATAGTACCCCAGAGGATTATTTTGCCGAGCTGCAGCCTAAGGCAGAGTTTGCAAAATCTATGCAGCCGTGTTTAATTGGCTGTTATACGGCTATGCAGAGCATTAAAAAGAAGCATATCGAACTGGAAAACAAGCTTTTTACTACAGAAAAGCTATGTAGCTATGCCGCTTTGAACGGTCTGTACAAGAAAAACCACGAGCTGTTTCACCAAGTGGAGAAGGCATTGGCAATGCTGGAATTTCATGATATTTATGCCGGTACTTGTGCTGCCGATGGCGAAAAAAGCAGTCTGCGCAAGGCAGACTACGCATTGGAACTCCTCCAGCAAGAACACAACAAGGCATTATTTGCCATCTGCGGCAAGCATACAAAGGCAGAAATCGGACAATTTCCGGTGTTCATTTTTAATGCACAGCCGTATACCCGAGAAACTGTTTGTGAAACGGAATATCTGATGCCCGTGCCGGTCATTTCCGATTCGGAGCAGTATACGGTAACAGTCTACCAAAACGGCAAGAAAATTCCCTCACAGTGCATTAAGGAACTGTCTAATATTAACTATGACCGTAGAAAGCGAATCGCATACCGCTGTCAGTTACCTGCCTTTGGCGAGGCACGGGTGGATTTCCGGGTAGAGGTTGAACCCAAGCAGTTCTTAGCCATCACAACCGGAGATGTGATCGTATTTTCTGACAGCATTAAGACCATTCGTATCAGTCGCAAAACCGGCCTGATGGAAAGCTACAAGGTAGGGGATAAGGAGTTGCTTTCCAGTGGTGCATTCCAACCGGTGATGCTGGATGATAATGCCGATCCTTGGGGCTGGTATATGGAGAAAATCGGGCAAAACCCTGTGGAATTTAAGCTGTCTGACTGCAAGAGCGGACCTTTTGAAAACCTCATCAATGTGAATGTCATTGAAGACGGTGAGGTTTTGACGGAGGTGGAGAGTTTCTTCCAATGTGGAGCAAGTTATGTCCGCATCTGTTATAAAATGTATAAGGATATGCCTTATACCGATATCACCGCAGATGTGTTCTGGAATGAGCAGCAGAAAGCATTGAAACTGAAGATTCCCGCATCCTTTGACGGTCAGTTTATCGGACAGATTCCGTTTGCTTCGGATACCTTTGCAAAAGACGGCAAGGAGATCACTGCCCACCGGTTTGTTGGCTTTGCAGACGGTGAAAATGTGCTGGCGTTGTACAATAACTGCACCTATGGCTTCTGTGCCGAGGGCAATGACCTGTATGCCACATTGCTCCGCGGTGCTGCCTACTGCGCCCATCCTATCGATGACCGCATTTTGTTGGACCCCAACCGGTTTACCCCAGCTATTGAGCAGGGCAAGCAGAGTTTTTCTTTCCGGTTGTCCTACGATTCGGTAGAAAAGCTGGAAAATAATGCTCAAGAGTTCGTAAACATACCTTACAGCTTGAATTTCTTCCCCCATGGCAGCGGTGATTTGGCTAAGCAGGTATTGAACATTGAAAATTCGGCAATCAGTCTTTCAGCGTTCTACGAAAATGCAGACGGGTACATCTTACGGCTGGTCAATAACAACCCTTCTGCTGTTTCTACCGCACTTACATTACAGGACAAAACCTACCAGATTTCTTTCAATAGGTATGAGGTGAAAACCTTTATCTATGCCTGTGGCGCACTGACACAAAAGGAAGAATGGATCTAAAAGGAGTTGATGTTATGGAAAACTGTATATCTCCATCTTTGATTTGTACTAATCTTTGTAATATGGAAGAAGAAATTAAAGACCTTGAAAACTTAGGCTGCAAAATGCTTCATGTTGATATTATTGACGGTCGCTTTAGTCCCGATATGCCATTAGGTATTGGTACGGTTAAGCAACTTCGTAAATATACCGACATGATTTTTGATGTACATCTTATGTCAGTTGAGAATGCACCATATATTGAGCTGTTAATCGATTGCGGCGCAGACAGAATTTGTTTTCACACAGAGTATGAACCCCGTCCTTCCATAATGCTCAGAAAAATAAAGGCAGCAAACATTAAAGCTGGCATTGCAATAAGCCCCGAAACATCTTTAGAAACGGTGAAACATCTTCTTCCGTTGTGTGACTTTGTGCTAATTATGCGTATTGATCCCGGTTATGCTCATCTGCAAGGTCAGGAGGTCTACTCCTTTACTGATGAGAAAATTGCGCAGCTTAGAAGTCTATATCCCGCACTTGAGATTGAGGTTGATGGAAGAGTGGGCTTTGAGGAGATGCCAAAACTTCTGGAGTTAGGAGTAAACACGTTTGTAAGTGGGACAAAGGGGCTGTTCTATCCTGAAAATACACGAAGCAAGAATTTGGAACTTCTTAAAAATATTATAAAGGGTGAAAAATGATTATGTATAATGATACGGTAAAGGTCGTTCTCAAAGAATGTGAAAGTGTTTTGTGCGCTATTCCCGAAAAAGATACTGAAGAATTCATCAGGATCCTAAACAACGCCAACAGCATATTCTTTGTCGGTGTAGGAAGAGTTTTGTTATCACTTAAAGCCTTTGCTAAACGCTTAGCGCATCTTGGATTCTATACACATATTGTTGGAGAGATAACTGAACCTGCCATAAAAAAAGGTGATGTTATAATCGTAGGCTCAGGTAGTGGTGAATCTATGTTTCCGAGACTTATTGCTGAAAAGGCCAAGAGTTTTGGCGCTACAGTTGTGATGATTGGATCTAATCGAGAAAGTTCTATTGCTAAACTATCCGATTTTATGATAAGAGTTCCTACCAACACCAAACTGCAGCTTGAGGATGAAATTAAATCAGAGCAGATAATGACAAGTTTATTTGAACAATTCTTGCTTCTATATGGTGATATTGTGGCAAAAATGATAGTAGAGAAGAGTAATATTGATATGCCCTCTTTGTGGCAATATCATGCAAATCTTGAGTAATACTATAATTTGCAGAAGCAATCTCAGACAGAAAGGACTGTTTGTATGATTTATAAACCTCAAAATGGTCAGATTAAAGATGACGCAATGTTTTATCATGAAGGTAAGTTCTATCTTTTTTCAATGTACCACAAGGCTGATAGCGATGTATATAATAACATCTGGCTGGCAATTTCAGATGACGGCGTAAATTTTCAAGATTACGGATGTGTCGTTGAGGATTTTCCGAGTTATATATGGGCTATGAAGGTTTATCCCATAAAAGATGGGTTTATGATGAATAGCGGAAGCTTTGATAACAATGGATCGCAAAGTGTCCTTAAATTCTGGTATTCAAAGGATCTGATTCATTGGGAATATAAGCCTGAACTTGATGTTGTTTCTCCCACGATTAATGGTCAAAATATCCGACTTGACTGCATGTACGTTATATTGAAAAATGACAGGTACTACGGATATGCGACAGGTCAGTTTGGCTATCTTACTTCAAAGGATGGTATGCACTGGGAGGCACATAGGTCCAATATTGACTACGCTCCTTTCCCAGTATACAACCGGGCTTTAGGCGGCTTTGAAATTGCCGATTGCATTGAAGTTGACGATAAATACTATTTGTTTGGCGGCGGCTTTGGCCATCTAGGCGTGAATGGCTACGGAGTTTATGTTTATGAAAGCAATACACCCGATGGTATCTTTAAGCCACATTTACCGAATTACCGCATCAATGGCACATCAAAACGGTGGGTAAATATGTGGGAACGCTTCTTCCAAAAGGACGGCGAAATCCTTACTTGCAATTATATGTATGACGGTTATTCCTATGAATGCGGAAACGTTTGGCTTCCACCTATTAAAAAACTTGCAAAGGATGATATGGGTCTGCATCTTGAATGGTGGAGCGGCAACGAAAAAATGATTGGCGAACTATATGCCGAGCAGAAAGAATTATGTGCGAATAATGGAGATTTCTGCGTATTTGGTGAAGGCGATGAACTGGTAAAAGTATCTGATATGATACCTCTTGAAGAAAAATCCGTGGTAGAGTTTGATCTTACATTGATGGAAAACGCCTTTACTGAGTATTCTGCCGGTGGTTTTTGTTTGTGCGAGGGAGAAAACCAAGGAACGGCAGTTATTTTTGATACATATGGAAAATGCGAGATCTCAGCAGTTGAAAACGGCGTTAAAGTTGTTGTTGACGATGTGATATCCTTTGGAAGTACGGCACCCTATTGGCTGGACAGTGGAAAAACATACAAAATCAGAGTGCTTATCAAAGATAATATGTTTGAGGTCTATGTGGATGATAAATACCTCCAGACCTTCAACACAACCCATTTCAAAGATGTAAATGGAAAGATAATCAAAGGCTTGGCAGCTGCATCCGACAGAAGAGAATGTAAGCTGAGCAATATTAAAATTTATAAACTAAATGTTTAAGATATTAATGTTTCAAAAGACTTAGAGAGAAAATTGGGAGAAAGATAAGGTGGGAGTAAAATGTTGCATGAAACAATTAAATTTGATGAGTTTGATGATTCTGCATATCTTGAAATATATATTGCGGATAAAGTAGGGGATTTTGTTAGAAATGCAATTCTTGTAATTCCTGGTGGAGGATATGCTGAAGTATGCGCTGAGCGTGAAGGAGAGCCCATTGCAATGGCGTTTATGCCTTATGGTTACAATGCATTTGTGCTGCATTATTCTACTCTCAAAAAGCCTTTTCCCGCACATCTCATTCAGGCATCAAACGCAATAAAGCACATAAAAGATAATGCGGAAAAATACAATATTGATCCAGAAAAAATTTATACAGTAGGATTTTCTGCGGGCGGTCACCTTGCCGCAAGCCTTGGCACAATGTGGCATAAAAAAGAGATTTATGATGTGGTGGATATGCCTTTTGGTTATAACAAGCCCAAAGGTATGATGCTGATTTATCCTGTTATTTCCCCGAAGCATCACACCGGTTCCTTTGATAATCTGCTTATGGAACAAAATGCTTCCTCAGAGAAACTTGATGCAGTTGCTATAGAGCACAATGTTGACGAAAGATCTTGCCCTGCGTATATTTTGCACACATCCAATGACGAAATAGTGGATGTAAAAAATTCTTTGATTATAGCAGATGCCTTGGCATCACATAGTATAAAATTCGAAATGCATATATATCCCGATGCGCCTCACGGTGTTGCGCTTGGCAATGAAATAACCAAATGTGGAAATCCCAAATGGTGCAACGATGCAATAAGTAAATGGATAGAAAATGCCGTTTTGTGGGCTGATACACTGAAATAAAGATTGAAAGCTCATCTTTTTTAAAGGATAGACCTGTACATAGTATCGAATATAACCAATACAACATAGAATGTTGAACGCGAATTGTAGAAAGAAGACTTTGAATGAAAAATGTGCATTTAGGAAAAGTAATGATTTTTGGGGATAGTTATTCTACCTTCAGAGGGTATATTCCTGCAGAATATGACACTTATTATCGCAAAGAAGGCATACCGGAAACGGACGTAAACCTTGTTGAACAAACCTGGTGGTACCAGTTGCTAAAGAAAACTAATTCAGAGTTGGTTATGAATAACAGTTACTCTGGAACAACAATTTGCAATACTGGGTATATAGGTCAAGATGTTTCTAATTCCTTCATCCGCCGCTTTGATAAGCTAGCAGAGGAACGCTTCTTTGATGAAAATCCAATTGATACAGTCTTGGTGATGGGAGGACAAAATGATGACTGGTGCAAAGCGCCTATCGGCGAATTGAAAGCACAGGACTGGACTGGTGAAGATCTTCTCCAATACGGACCTGCTGTGTGCTACCTAATGCACCGTCTGAAATCAGTTCTTCCAAAGACGAGAATAATTTTTATAATCAATTCTGAAATGAAAGAAGTGATTATGGATTATCAGCTGCAAGCTGCCGAAATTTTTAAGGTGGAATCAATTCGTTTGGAATCAATCCATAAAATGAACGGTCATCCGACAATCCGAGGGATGAGTCAAATTACGGAGCAGATATTTTCATATTTAGAAGATCGTGTATATCTCTAAGCGTGGATAAATTTAGTATGAACTAATGTAAGAATCCGTTGAAACATAAGATAATTAGGAGAGAATATGTACAAATACCCCTTTTGGATTGCCCCCGCCCTGGGGGAAATTAAAACTCAATAATTCACCACCTATTTTTATATTGGCGCAAACAACTCGGTTGTTTGCGCCCTTAATTTTTTCGACACCGTTCCCAAAGAACCGCTATCAAAATTTAGCGACTTTTTGGGAACGGTGTCGTTTTATCTGCAAGAATACGACGGCAATAGTCTGTTTTCAAGAAAAATACCATAATTTCTCCATATTGCACAATGCTTTTACAGCATTTGCACCCTATATTCGGGGTCCTCCGACTGGAATTTGATTTCACTCAAATTCAATTTATCGGAGGTACCAATATGGTATGGAAAAAATATGAGGATCAAACAATAGATGAAGCATTGCAAAATCGCTTTACTGGATATTTACAATCCGCGGTTAGAAGACAAAGGGCTGCATATATAGATAAGCTGAATCACTTAAAATACTTTGTAAATGCAGATTTGTCAAATGTAGAAGATATAAGTTATGATTTGGAGGATGAGGTGTTAAAAAGTTTTCCGCTGCATCTGCAGATACAAAATGAAAAATTGTTTTTGTCAATCGCAGAACTAACAGAACGCGAACAGTATGTCTTCTTTCATAGAGCACTTGAGGAGCTTTCTATGGAAGAAATGGCAGCAGAATTGGGAATGTCTTATAAAGCTGTGGCGGCTACTTATTATCGTGCTATTCGGAAATTAAAGAACAGAATGCAAGG
>JAZSCE010000032.1:0-2994 GCA_045602725.1 Faecousia sp.
ATGGAGCTTATGCGTGAAACAAAATTCTGTAATGGCATAGAAAACTATTCCAGACACATAAGCGGCAGAGCAGCAGGAAGCCCACCATATACACTTATGGATTATTTTCCTGATGATTTTCTGATGTTCATTGATGAAAGCCACGTAACCCTGCCCCAGTGCCGGGCGATGTTCGCCGGTGACCGCAGTCGCAAGGATGCGCTGGTCAATTATGGCTTCCGTCTGCCGTCGGCTTATGATAACAGACCTCTGAATTTTGCGGAATTCGACAGCAAGATCAATCAGGTGGTTTATGTTTCCGCAACCCCTGCCGAATACGAGCAGACCCGCTCCGGCCAAACGGTGGAGCAGGTGATCCGTCCTACCGGCTTGTTGGATCCGGAGGTAGAGGTGCGGCCCATTGATGGTCAAATTGATAATTTGATTGGCGAAATTAACGCCCGTACCGCGAAAAATGAGCGTGTGCTGGTCACCACTCTCACCAAGAAGATGGCAGAAGACCTGACCGCTTACCTGCAAAAGGCCGGCATCAAGGTCCGCTATATGCACTCGGATATCGGCGCAATGGAGCGAATGGAGATCATCCGGGACCTGCGAATGGCAAAATTCGATGTCCTTGTGGGCATCAATCTGCTGCGTGAGGGGCTTGACCTGCCGGAGGTAAGCCTGGTGGCGATCCTGGATGCGGATAAGGAGGGTTTCCTGCGCAGCGAAACCAGCCTGATCCAGACCATTGGCCGTGCAGCCCGTAATGCGGAGGGTAAAGTCATTATGTATGCCGACCAAATCACCGCATCAATGCGTGCGGCAATGGACGAAACAGCTCGTCGCCGCCAAATCCAAAATGCCTACAATGAAGCCCACGGCATCGTGCCCAAGACCATTATCAAGTCCGTCCGGGACCTGATCGAAATTTCCTCCTCCACCGCCGAGCGCAGAGGCAGAAACGGCATTAAGATGACCCGTGCCGAGAAGGAAAAGGAAATTGCCCGCCTGGAAAAGCAGATGCGGGAGGCAGCCCGTATGATGGAGTTCGAATATGCCGCCATTTTGCGTGATCAGATTATTGAATTGCGTGGAAACGATAATTAAGAAACAGCGCCGAAATTCTTGCATTTCGGCGCTGAATCTGTTATAATCGACGTATTCTGACAGAAAAGAGGAATATTTATGGCGAAGAAAAAGTGGGGAGACCGCAAGGACGGCATTTGGCTGAAGGACATTCCGGCGATGAATCGCATTATGCCGCCGCTGATGCCCAACCGTGCCGATAACGAGGCACATATCAGCGTTGATATTGATACCCGTCCGCTGAATCGGTACCTGGAGAAGCTGAATGCAGGCAGAACGGAGGATAAGTTTACCCTCTTCCACCTGGTCAGTGCCGCCATCGGCAAGGCATTTATTCTGCGCCCGAAGATGAACCGCTTTATCTGCAACAACAAGATGTACCAGCGCAAGAATGTGACCGTTGCTTTTACGGTGAAAAAGCGCTTTGATGACCATTCCGAAGAGGCCTTGGCTTTCTTCGAGTACGATCCCAAGGATACCATCTTTACCTATCACGAAAAGATCATGAAGGTGATCCATCAGACCAAGAGCTTTGAGGAAAAGGACACCTCCACCGGTGCAATGGATATCATCACCAAGCTACCCCAATGGCTGATCGTGGCGATTGTAAAGTTTGTGCTGTGGCTGGATAAGCACGGCTGGGCACCTCAGGCGCTGATCGGCAGCGATCCCAATCACGCTGCGGTGTTTCTGTCCAATTTGGGCTCCATCGGTCTGCCGGGTGGCTATCACCATTTGGTGAATTGGGGTACCAATTCCTGCTTCGTGGTGATCGGCAAAAAGTATATGAAGATGGACTACGATAAGTACGGCATCGGCGATTTCCACGAGGTGGTCCCGCTGGGTATTACCCTGGATGAGCGCATTGCCGATGGCTATTATTACTCCGGTACGGTAGCCCTTGTGCAGGAACTTTTGGAGCATCCGGAGCTGCTGGAAATGCCTGCCGACGAGCCGGTGGCGTATGCTATCCGCAAGTAATCAGGGACTTGACAAAGCAAATGACGGGCAGTATAATTTGAACGTCAACGGGCTCGTAGCGCAGCTGGGAGCGCACCACATTCGCATTGTGGGGGTCGGGAGTTCGAATCTCCTCGAGTCCACCATGTAAAAAAGCTCTTTTGTCTACCGGACAAAAGAGGTTTTTTACAATGATATTCGTTCCCTTCGGTCACGGATGATATACCCTGCGGGTATGATATCTGCTTCGCAGATGATATACGCTTCGCGTATGAAGGAACGGATATTATATCATATTTGCAACGCAAATATATCATACGGCAACGCCGTATATCATGTCGCGTAAGCGATATATCATTGAAAAATTCATATTTTTGTGGTATAATCTGTTCGGAAAATAAGAATTTGCAGGTGAGATAATGATTATTTTAATTACGGGAGCATCGCATACAGGCAAAACGGCGCTTGCTCAAAAATTGCTTGAAAAATATAAATATCCATATCTATCGATAGACCATCTGAAAATGGGCTTAATTCGTAGCGGCAACACAGAACTTACCCCTATGGATGATAATGAATTGACCAAATACTTGTGGCCGATTGTTCGTGAAATGATAAAAACTGCTATTGAGAACAACCAGAACTTAATTGTCGAAGGTTGCTATATTCCATTCGATTGGCAGAAAGACTTTGACTTCGAATATCTTGAAAACATCCAATATTACTGTTTGGTAATGAGTGAGAAATATATCAGAAATCACTTTGCTGACATAAAGAAATATGCAAATGTCATTGAAAATCGTTTAGATGATGAATGGTGCACAATGGAGAGTGTATTGTCAGAAAATGCACAGATGTTAGAATTTGCAAAAAAGTATAATGTGAACTATATACTCATCGACGATAAGTACGAAATCAATATTGAGTTATAACGATAAATTCCAATAAGTCGAACAGTAGACC
>JAZSCE010000033.1:0-8142 GCA_045602725.1 Faecousia sp.
CCTATGTTTTGGCAGGCGGTGGCAACACCTCCTACAAGAGCGAGGACTATTTGTGGATCAAGGGCAGCGGCACCTCTCTTGCCACCATCAAGGCTGAGGATTTCGTTGTCCTGGAGCGTGCAAAGCTGAATGTGATGTTCGGCAAGGATTACCCTGCCGAGGAAGCTGCCCGTGAGGCTGCCGTTCTGCAGGAGATGATGGATGCCCGGATCGAGGGCGAGACCCGCCGGCCCTCTGTGGAGACACTGCTGCACAATCTGTTCCCCCAGCGCTATATCCTGCACGTGCATCCTGCTATCGTCAACGGCATCACCTGCGCAGTTGAGGCAGAGGGCGCAATGCGCCGTCTGTTCCCCGATGCTGTTTGGGTGGATGCCTGCAAGCCCGGCTACATCCTGGCGCTGGAATGCAAGCAGGTGATGGACGCTTACAAGGCGGAAACCGGTAAGGATTGCGATCTGCTGTTCCTGCAGAATCACGGCATCTTCTTCGCCGCTGATACGGTGGAGGGCCTGGATGTGCTGGCTGAGAAGGTAATGGGCACGCTGGCTGCCGCTGTGAAGCGTGAGCCCGACCTGACGCCCATTGAGGCAGATGCTGCTAAGGTGGCCGCTGTCACCGGGCAGTTAAAGACACTTTACGGTGAGGGTAGCTGCGTTTACTTTATGGCAAACCCTGAAATCCTTGCTTACGATCCTGCTACCAAGAGCCTGTCGCCTGACCATATCGTTTACGCCAAGGCAAAGCAGCTGGCAGTTTGCGAGAAGTGCGACCTGGCTGCGGCGTTTGCGCAGTTTGAGAAAGAGAACGGCTACAAGCCCAAGATCATCTTCTTCAAGGGCCTGGGTATGTTCGCCTGCGGTATGAGCGAGAACGAAGCCAAGACCGCATCCATCGTTATGCTGGATGCTATCAAGGTTGTGGTCTATACCGAGGCCTTCGGCGGCGTGTCTGCAATGCCGGATTTCCTGATTGATTTCATCGTCAATTGGGAAGTGGAAAGCTACCGCTCCAAGGTCAGCCTGAAATAATCAAAAATTTAACCCCGGAACTTCCTGTTCCGGGGTTTTATAATTGTTGCAATCGGGCACATTTTTTGGTATAATACTAAAGAATATACCCTGGAGGGATACTATGGATACTGAAAAGCTGAAGGATATTATCGGCAAGAACATTGCCGTCTACCGCAAGCGCTGCGGCCTGACCCAGGCTGAGCTTGCGGATAAACTGAATTATTCCGATAAGGCCGTTTCCAAGTGGGAGCGTGGTGAGTCTACTCCTGACATTATCACCCTGGCCCAGCTGGCAGAGCAGTTTGGCATTACTGTCAATGAGCTGATTCAGGACCCGGATGCGCTGCCCGAGCATACCGGCGCTGTGCAGCAGGCTATGGAAAAGGTGGTAGAAAAGACCTTGAAGCGGAAGGCAGACAAGAATATCATTCTTGGACTTTCCTCTATTCTCGTGTGGTTTGTGGCGCTGTTTCTGTATGTGGTTTTGTCCGGCCTGGAGCTGGAGAATAGCTGGCTGGCGTTCTTTTATGCCATTCCTGCCAATGCCATCGTGCTGCTGAGCCTGCGCTCTGCCTGGCACGATTTCCGCTGGAACCGCGCGCTGATCAGCGCCATTATGTGGGGAGCATTGCTGAGTATTTACGCAACGCTGCTCGTGCTGGGCGGCATTAATTTCTGGAAGATGTTTTTACTGGGCATCCCGGGACAGTTGGCAATTTTGCTGTGGTTCCGGATGTTCGTCCCGGCCAAAAAGCAGGAGTGAAAACTATGGAATGGATTGCTATTTTGATCGTTGCAGCGCTGGTGTTCGGTATTTGCTTTCTAATCGACAAAGGCTTTGCCAAGCTGTTTCGCAGCCAGGCGCAGCATTATTCCGGTCTGTCTGTGCGGCTGAATAAGCGCTATGCCACCATTGGCCTGATTATGATCGTTTTGGGCGTTGCGGCGATCTTTACAGGCTTAAATCAGGAACTGCTCCTGCTGATCGGCGGCATATTCATTGCGTTGATCGGCATCGGCCTGGTGGTGTACTATATGACCTTCGGCGTGTTCTACGACGAGGATACCTTCCTGCTGACCACCTTCGGCAAGAGGAGCAAGGCTTACCGCTACAGCGATATCGCTGCCCAGCAGCTTTACAAGAATTACAGTCAGACCGTCATCGAGCTACATATGACCGACGGACGAACGGTGCAGCTGCAGGCGGCGATGCCCGGCGCGTATGCATTTTTGGACAAAGCGTTTTCTGCCTGGTGCCGTCAGCGTGGCATCCGGGAAGAGGATTGCGATTTCCACGATGCCGACAATAGCTGCTGGTTCCCCAGCGTGGAGGGAAACTGATGCATATACCAAAAGGAACGGCGCAGCTGGAGCTGGTTACCTTCGATGAGGCGCTGAAAGCTGCCAATACACACAGCGATACCTACGATGTCGAAAAATGGCTGTATGCCCCGAATTTTTATTCCGAGTACCGGTATATTTTGGGCACCCGGGGCCAAAATCCGCTGATCTGCATTGGCATCAACCCCTCTACCGCCGAGCCGGACAATCTGGATAACACCCTGAAGTCTGTAGAGCGGATCGCCTTGGGTAACGGCTTTGACAGCTTTATTATGTTCAATGTTTATGCCCAGCGTGCCACGGACCCGGATTCGATGGAGCGGCAGTGCAATGTAATGCTGCATCAGGAAAATCTGAAGGCGTTTCGCTACATTCTGTCCATTTCCAGGAAGCCGGCTGTTTGGGCAGCCTGGGGCGCAATTATTGAAAAGCGGGATTATCTTGCCGATTGCGTCCGGGATATGGTGGAGGTTGGCCTGGAATACGGCGCCACCTGGTACTGCGCCGGTGCCATTACCAAGAAGGGACATCCCCATCATCCGCTATATCTGCGCAAGGATGAGAAAATCAAACCGTTCGATGTGGAGGGGTACTTAAACAATGCACGGTAGTGAATGTGATACCTGCTGGTATTACGATTATGACGAAGAATTTGACGAATATTTCTGTATGATGGACCTGGACGAGGACGAGGTCTACCGGTTCTTTGCCCAGGGGAAAAACCATTGTCCTTATTACCGGCAGGGAGACGATTACACACTGGCAAGGAGGCAATAAGATGAAGCGATGGCTGGCACTGCTGGCAATAGCGCTGCTTTTCAGCGGTTGCAGCAATGCGGAACCGCCAAATAATACTGAGGATATTCCTGCCACCTTGCCCCAGGCTCCCAGCCAAGAGGCGCCGTCACTTTACGATGAGGCGAATCCCATCGAGAAGGCGACCAATGGTGCGGTAAAGGCGTATTTGCCGAAGGATGGCTGCAGCTATATTGCGTCGATGGGCAGAAATATTGTGCTGTTTGGCAAGGATAGCGTGATGCTGCTGCGTGGCGAACGGCTGACGGAGGTGGCTTTGGAGAAAATATCCAAGCTGCCGAAGCCGGATAGTGGCAAACTGCAGGTTCGTGACGATGGTATCGCTTATTACGATGCCAAAAATGATCAGATCGTTTTTTTGAATCAGTTTTTCCGGGAGGTGGGCACATTCCGCCTGCCGGAGAATATTAAGGGCGATGTTTACCTGGCGCCGGATTGGAAAATGTTTTTCTACTGCTCCAATGAGGGCGTCCATGCCTTGAATTTGGACACCGGCATATCCCGGCTGCTGAAGGCGCAAGATGCCAATTGGCAGGGCGTAAGCGGCGGCTTTCTCAATGGAACGGCGCTGCGCTGCAGCCTGAAGCAGGAGGATGGAACTGTCCAGACAATGCTCCTGAGCGCAGAAACCGGAATGGTTTTGGCGCAAGGGGATTACCTGGAGAAAATGCGCGGCGATGGCGAATGCTACTATGTCCTGGCGGAAAATAACCACATTTTCGGCATTGGGGAGGAGCAACCCATTGAGCTGATGCCTGAGGGGAAGGGGAAGCTGTACCCGGTTCCCGATGGCAAGGGCGCGATCTTCCGCATCAAGACCAAGGCCGACTGCTGCCTGGATTATTATGATATCCAAACCGGCAAACGAACCGCATCTGTAACGCTGGACGGCATCAAAAGCATTAGCGATGTGTTTTATGCCAACGGAGCGATTTTCTTTACTGCAAATGATATGCTTTACCGCTGGGAAACGGAGCTGAGCCATATTGAGGATCAGCGAACATATTTCGTACCCCATTATCACTATGCAAACCCCGATGAAGCCGGACTTGCGGCGGTGGGTCAGCGGGTGGAGCGGATGGAGGAAAGCTACGGCGTGCAGATCCTCTATTGGAATGAGGTAGAGAGTCTTGCACCCTGGAACTACCGCTTTACCGCTGAATATCGGACCGAGCCGTATGCTGCCTACCTTTCCAAGCTGGAAAAAGCATTGGAGACATTCCCGGAGGGCTTCTTTACCGATATTTCAAAGTGGTCCAGCAGCGGAAAACTGAACATCGTGCTTGTGCAGGGCATATACGGCGGCGTAGAGACGGAAAAATACGCTTCTGCCTCCGGTGTGCAGTACCACGCGAATGGCGATGCCTACATCGCTCTGACGGTGGGAGAGGATTTGGACAGCTGGTTCTACCACGAGTTGGGTCACTTGCTCGATAACCGGATTTTGAGCACCACCAATGCGTATAGCGGCTGGAGCTCCCTGAATCCCTGGGACTTCAGGTATGACAACGATTACATAAAAAATCAGGACCGGACAGATACCCGGTATTTAGAGGGAGACCGCCGCCATTTCGTCGATTTTTATTCGATGAGCTTTGCGGTGGAGGATCGTTCCCGTATCTTTGAATATGCTTGTATGCCCGGAAATGAAGAGGTTTTTGCATCCCAATATATGCAAAAAAAGCTGAAAACAGTTTGCCAGGGCGTGCGCAAGGCCTTTGATCTGGAGGGCGAGGGCTACATTTGGGAGCAATACTTAAAGCAATAAAAAAACAGAGCTGCGTATGCAGCTCTGTTTTGTTTTAATTCATTACCTGGGGAGGTGCGTTGTTATGGAAAATCGCCACGGCATAATATGTGCCGTTGTTATACACAACGCAAAGACCAATGTGCGTAAAATCGGCTTCCAGCATTGCCTCGCGGTGTCCTTTGGTGGATTCCTCCCAGGCAGAGAACAAACTTTCTGAATCGCTTGCAGCGGCAATGTTTTCTGCACAGTGTCCATACGGCCATTTACCAAGACCGATATCTTCAAACACCGTATCGAAAGAAGAGCCGTCCAGTCTGTTATGCGGCGCTACATCCACACTGTTGAGTTCGCGATAAATGAATTCGTTTACACGAATATGGGCACCCTCGTGGACAATTTTATCAAACATCAAGGCGTGAACGCCATTTTCAGCACGGAATGCGTTGATTTCCGCAAGCAAGGATTGCTCAATGGAAGTTTGGCAATCGTAAGAGGGAATTGTAAACAGCTTGTCAATTACAGAGCCCTTTTCCAGCAGCGTGTTGCAGTCCTTGCAATATTTATCGCCGGTGTAGCCATCTTCGGTTTCAGTTGCAGGCTTGCTGTTTCGAATCTCCGTATTGCTGTGGTTGGTTTTAGGAATGACAGTGCCGGCGGTAAGTATTGCGTTGCAATCCTTGCAGCGGGTGCCACCAGTGTATCCGTCCATGGTACAGGTTGCCTCCACAGCATTGACGACGACGGCGGTGTGACCGGTGGCTGTGCCGGGTTCTGTCACAGTTTCCTCTGCGCCGCAGCCTTCCCGGACGCAGAGAGCAATGCTACAGGCATCCTCTGTGCAGGTGGCCGGGTGGTGGATCACATCGTCAAACTGATGACCCAGCGGATCGGTCTGATCCCTGGTTTCCTCGATGCCGCAGCGCAGGCAGGTAAATTGGGTGTAGCCGCCTTCGGTGCAGGTGGCTACAAAAATGCGACCGTGGTCAAAATTGTGACCCAGCGGCGCCTGCTGTGCATCGGCAGGGGTATCCTTGTGACCGCAGCGAGTGCAGGTATACTCGGTAAAGCCGCCTTCGGTGCAGGTGGCTTCGGCAACCTTGCCGGCTTCATAATTGTGACCCAGAGGATCGACGCGCTCGTCCACGGGCATGTGGGTGTGATTACAGGTTTTGCAGGTGTAAATGTTCCAGCCATAGCCATCGCAGGTAGCTTTGATGGTGTCGGACAGTACATAGTCGTGGGTATGGACGGTAGCTTCCGGCTCAGTAGGCGCTTGCGAAGGAACAGTTGGCTCGGTGGGAGTGGGTGCAGGGGGGTTCAAAAGACCCAGCACACCGCTGACTTTGGAAAGCGCAATGCCGGTCAGAACCAAAATCGTGGCAAGCAGCACGCAAAGTACAATAAATAGGATGCGTTTGATGTTCAAACAAACCATCTCCTTGCAGTTTTTCCTCCATATTATAGCGCCGCTGTTTGGAAATTGCAAGCGTTGATTTTGCTTGCTATTTTGGCGAAAAAAGTTATAATAGGCGTAAGAGAAAGGGGCGATCCTTATGATTTTTACAACTGAGCGGCTGATTCTGCGTAAGCCGGAGCTGAAAGATCTGGACGACTATATGGAATTTGTAAACACAGAGTTTGTAAACCGATACAATGCAATGACGCCGGTGACCCGGGAGAAAGCACAAGCCCGCTTCGCTGAGATCCCCGATGATCTGAGTACCATCGCAATGGAACTGAAAGACACCGGCAAGGTCATCGGTATGATCTATACCGATGAGGACAGCCTGCGTTACGGCGTGGCATCCAGGGAGTTTTCCTATTTCCTTCGGGAAGAGGAGGCGCGCAAGGGCTATATGAAAGAGGCGATGTCGGCGCTGATCGACTATTTCTTTACAGAAGAAAAGCTGGACTGCGTGGCAGCCCGGTGCTTTGCGCCCAATGTCGCATCCCAGCGGCTGCTGGAAGCTTTGGGCTTCACCCGGGATGGCGTGGTGCGCAAGTGTGTCAGGGGCTATCGGGACATCGTCTTTGACGATTGCCTCTACTCACTGATGAAAGAGGATTGGAAAAAGTAAAAGAAAAGGCTTCCACGAAAGTGGAAGCCTTTTATATTTTATTGATTAGCCCTTGATAGCCTCTTCAACTGCAACAGCTACGGAAACGGTCATACCGACCATCGGGGGAGCGACCCGACCGCCGCCAGTGGCGGAGGAAGGGAGGGGAGCGAGTGGCAGCGGTCGGCAAGGAACGAGCCAGCTTCGACTGGCGAAGTTTCTGCCGGGTACCGCAACAGGGGGAGCAATGTCTGCATTGCGACTCAGATCCGCAGCCTGCTTGCAGGCTGCCTTCCTTACCGATGGGCGGTGTAAAAAATGACCTCCGCCGAAGCAGAGGTCATTCTGTATTTAGTGATTAGCCCTTGATAGCCTCTTCGACTGCAACAGCTACGGAAACGGTCATACCGACCATCGGGTTATTACCTGCGCCCAGGAAGCCCATCATCTCAACGTGGGCGGGGACGGAGGAAGAACCTGCGAACTGTGCGTCACCGTGCATACGGCCCATGGTGTCGGTCATGCCGTAGGAAGCAGGACCTGCTGCCATGTTGTCGGGATGCAGGGTACGGCCGGTGCCGCCGCCGGAAGCGACGGAGAAGTATCTGCGACCGGTCTCCATGCACTCCTTCTTGTAAGTGCCGGCAACAGGATGCTGGAAGCGGGTGGGGTTGGTGGAGTTACCGGTGATGGAAACATCAACACCCTCGTAACGCATAACAGCCACGCCCTCACGGACATCGTCACAGCCGTAGCAGTTAACGGCAGCGCGCTCGCCGGTGGAGTAGGGGATCCGCTTGACGATCTTCAGCTCGCCGGTGTAGTAGTCAAACTGGGTCTGCACATAGGTGAAGCCGTTGATACGGCTGATGATCTGTGCAGCGTCCTTGCCCAGGCCGTTCAGGATGACACGCAGGGGCTCCTTACGAGCCTTGTTGGCGGAGCGTGCGATACCGATTGCGCCTTCAGCAGCAGCGAAGGACTCGTGACCAGCCAGGAATGCGAAGCACTTGGTCTCGTCACGCAGCAGCATTGCGCCCAGGTTGCCGTGGCCCAGACCGACCTTACGGTCCCCAGCAACGGAGCCAGGGATACAGAAAGCCTGCAGGCCAATGCCAATAGCCTCAGCAGCATCAGCAGCCTTGGTGCAGCCCTTCTTCAGAGC
>JAZSCE010000034.1:0-5658 GCA_045602725.1 Faecousia sp.
GACGATGTCAAGTTCACCATCGAAGCCATTATGAATCCCGACAACGGCTCCGAGAACTACCCCAACTACATCGAGATCAAGGAAATCAAGGTCATCTCCGACACCGAGATCGCTTTCGTTCTGTCCGAGCCCAACTACGCATTCCTGGACTACATGACCATGTCTATCCTGCCCGAGCACAAGCTCCAGGGCGAAGATATGTGGGAATCCGACTACTTCAAGAACCCCGTCGGCACCGGTCCTTATAAGCTGGAAAGCTGGGACGTGGGGCAGGCTATCACCATGGCGAAGAATGAAGATTACTTCGCCGGTGCTGCCAAGATCGACACCATCATCTTCAAGATCGTCACGGACGACAATGCCAAAGCGCTGCAGCTGAAGGAAGGCACGCTGGATCTGGCACAGGTCACGCCCAAGGACGCGCAGAGCTTCAAGGATGCAGAGGGCCTCACCGTTTACGACATGAACACCGCCGACTACCGCGGCATTCTGTATAACTTCTGGAATCCCTATTGGCAGGAAAACGGCGATCTGATCCCCGCAATCAGCTATTGCATCGACCGTCAGGCCATTGTGGACGCCGTTCTGCTGGGCGAAGGCTTCGTGGCCTACAGCCCCATTCAGCTCAACGAATATAACTACGACGGCGTCGAGAAATACGACTTCGATCTTGCCAAGGCGGAAGCCGCATTCAAGGCCGCCGGCTGTGAAAAGGACGCAGAGGGCTTTTGGTGCCGCGATGGCGAGCGCATCTCCTTCACCATCAACGCAACGCCCGGCGATCAGGTACGCATTGACATGGCGCAGATCGCAGCGCAGCATCTGCAGGAGGCCGGTCTGGATGTGAAGGCCAATGTTCCCGCCGACGGCATTGACTGGGGCGGGCAGGAATGCTGCATCATCGGCTGGGGCTCCCCCTACGATGCCGACGACCACACCTATAAGGTTTTCTCCACCGACGCAGGCGCAAACTACTCCGGCTATTCCAACGCAGACGTTGACGAGTGGCTGAAGAAAGCCCGCCAGACAAATGACGACGCCGAGCGCGCGGAATACTACAAGCAGTTCCAGATCGCGATGGCGAAAGCGCCCGCTTACACCTTCTTTGCCTACATCAATGCGATGTTCATCGCGGACAGCAACATCAAAGGCATTGATGCAAACACCGTTCTGGGACACCACGGCGTGGGCATTTTCTGGAATGTCACGGAATGGACCATCGAGTAATCGCGTAAACGCGCCACATAAGGGGCTGATTTCAGCCCCTTATTGTGCATTTGCTTTACAGACAGATGAAACCCGCCTTCCTGTGCAGGCCACAATTCCCCGCAGCGACAGAGGACTTGCCGCACTCCCCCACCTCACCACCACATTCTGCAAGGGGACTTCGGCCGCGGCTTATGATCCGTGTGTAAAGCAAATGACGAGTCAATAAGGACAGGACGATTCTTATGGAAGAATTATTGAAAATAGAAAACCTATCGGTTGGAATCAAATCTCCGGCGGGAAAAGTGCAGGCTGTCCGGGATGTAAGCCTTGACTTGCACCCCGGCGAGATTCTTGCCATCGTGGGCGAGAGCGGCTGCGGAAAGAGCATGCTCTGCAAGGCAATCATGAAACTGCTGCCGAAGTCCGCAAAAATCGAGGGCGGCAAAATCATCGCCAACGGTGTGGATATTACGGATTACTCCGATAAGGATATGCGCAAGCTTCGGGGCAAGCTGTTCTCCATGATTTTTCAGGACCCCATGACGGCGCTGAACCCCACCATTCCCATCGGGGGGCAAATCGCCGAAGCCATTTTGACTCACGCGCCCAAGCTGCCAAAAGAAGAAGTCTACAACCGGGTCATTGAATTGATGGAGCTGGTGGGCATCCGGCAGCCCCACGAACGCTACAAGCTGTATCCCTACAATTTCTCCGGCGGCATGCGGCAGAGAAGCGTTATGGCGATTGCGCTTGCAGCCAATCCCAAAATTCTGCTGGCTGACGAGCCGACAACCGCGCTGGACGTGACCATTCAGGCGCAGATTCTGGACTTGCTCAAAGAAATCCAGCTAAAGCTGGGCACGGCGACCATTCTGGTTTCCCATGATTTGGGTGTGGTGGCAAGATGCGCCGACCGGGTGGCCATTATGTACGCCGGCAAGATTGTGGAGATCGGCACAGCGGAAGAAGTCTATTACGATCCCCGGCATCCTTACACCTGGGGACTGATGCAGTCCCTTCCCGCGCTCAACAAAGGAAAGGCCGAACTGAAAACCATCCCCGGTATGCCGCCCACGCTGATCGATCCCCCTGTGGGTGACGCTTTTGCCTGCCGGAACGAATATGCCCTGGAAATCGACTATCACGAGCAGCCTCCTATGTTCAAAATCACGGATACACACTATGCGGCAACCTGGCTTTTAGATCCCAGAGCGCCCAAAGTTGAATCACCGTTGGGAGGGAAACGCGATGTCTGAAGTCTTGCTCGATGTGCAGCGGCTTTCCCATGTGTTCAAGCTGGGCAAACACGCCGTGATCAAAGCGGTGAACGATGTGTCCTTCCAAATGAAGCGGGGCGAGATTTTCGGCCTTGTGGGCGAGTCCGGCTCCGGCAAGTCCACCGTTGCACGCTGCATCATGAACATCTATCAGCCAACCGAAGGCAAAATCCTCTATAACGGCATCCATGTTTGCGACAAAAAAGAGTTCCGCAAGCACCGCAAAACGCTGGAAACCCGGCGGCAGATCATTTTTCAGGACTCCACTTCCAGCCTGAATCAGCGCATGACGGTGGCGGATATTATCGCTGAGCCGATGTCCATCCACCGCATCAAGCCCCCCAGAGGAAACTTACGGGCAGAAGCGGAGTTCCAGCTAAGCTATGTGGGAATGGATGCCAGCTATTTGAATAAGTACCCCGCGGAGCTTTCCGGCGGTCAGCGTCAGCGGGTGGCCATCGCCCGTGCTCTGTCCATGGAGCCGGAGCTGCTCGTGGCCGATGAACCTGTTGCATCGCTGGATGTGTCCATTCAGGCGCAGATCATCAACCTGCTGCGCCATTGTAACCGGGAGCACGGCTGCTCCATCCTGTTCATTGCCCATGACCTTTCCATGGTGGAATACCTCTGCGACCGCGTTGGCGTTATGTACCGCGGCAAGCTGGTAGAACTGGCGCCCACGGCGCAGCTTTACGCCAATCCTCAGCATCCTTATACGAAAGCGCTGCTGTCTGCCATTCCCATCCCTGACCCCATAGCCGAGCGAAGCAGGAAACGGGCAGATTTCGACGAGCTCAGCTTTGAGCGTGGCGGTGTGCTGACGGAGATTGCTCCCGGCCACTTCGTGCTGCGAAAGGAGGATTTTTGATGAAAAGAAATCCTTTCGTTTACTATGGCAAGAAGGTCCTTGTGTTTTTGCTGAGTGTGCTCGTTCTTTCTGTGGCCGTGTTTTATATCTCCCGCCTTGCGCCCGGCGACCCGCTGATGAGCTACTACGGTGATCGCGTGGAAAAAATGAGCGTAGAGGAAAAAGCGGAGGCGCGGGAGAGGCTGGGGCTGAACGATCCCATCCATATCCAGTACATCCGCTGGGCAGAGAATGCTGTCAGGGGCGACTTCGGCATTTCCTTCAAATACAAGCAGGATGTGGTGGAGGTGATCGGGCAGCGGATCGGCTTCACGCTGATTTTGGGCGGCATCGGCTTTGTGCTGACCTTTGTGGGCGCGCTGCTGCTTGGCGTTTTGTGCGCATGGTTTGAGGATAAATGGATCGACAAGGCATTGTGCAAAGTCGGCACGCTGCTCAGCTGCATCCCGGAATTCTGGCTGTCGCTGCTGCTGATTCTGATTTTCGCCGTGACGCTGCATTGGCTTCCCAGCAGCGGCGCATACGACGTCGGCTATAAGCACGATGTGATCAACCGCGCCCGGCATCTGATTCTTCCGCTCATCATCGTGGTGCTGCAGCACCTTTGGTATTATGCCTATATGATCCGCAACAAGCTGTTGGAGGAAACCAGGGCAGACTATGTGCTTTTGGGCAAATCCAAAGGCCTGAGCAAGCGGAAAATCATGTTCCGTCACTGTCTGCGCAACATTATGCCTTCCTACATCAGCATCATGGCCATCTCTGTTCCGCACGTGGTGGGCGGCACCTACATCGTGGAAACCGTGTTCAGCTATCCCGGCATCGGCGCGCTGTCCTACGAAAGCGCGCGGTATCACGACTACAATCTGCTGATGGTGCTTTGCATGATGACCGGCATTCTTGTGATTCTCTGCAATCTGATCGGGCAGATCATCAACGAGAAGATCGACCCCAGAATCAAGGCAAACGAAGTGATCGAAACATCGGAGGTGGCCAAAGTATGACAGAAAAAGAACTGTTTACAATGGTCGGCATCCGTCCCGAAGCACCTGCGCCGGAAAAGAAGGTCCGCCGCTTAAAAGGCTTCCCGTGGGTCTCTGCGATCCTGCTTGCCGTGATCGTGCTGTGCTGCATCTTTGCAGAAGGGATTATGACCAAAAATCCCGCTTATTTGGATCTTGAGAATTTCAGCGCTGCGCCCGATGCAGAGTTCCTGTTCGGGACGGACACCCTCGGCCGTGACATTTTCTCCGGTATATGGTACGGCGGCCGCATTTCCATTCTGATCGGCTTTCTGGCAACCCTTATCTCCACCGTCATCGCGGTGGTATACGGCGCTGTCAGCGGCATTGCTCCCGTGTGGCTGGACACTTTGATGATGCGCTTTACGGAGATTTTTCTCAGCGTTCCGGGACTGCTGCTGGTGCTGTTCCTGCAGGCGATTTTGGGGCAGGCCAATGTACTGACCCTCTCTGTCGTCATCGGCGTCACAAGCTGGGCAAGCATCGCCAAAGTTATCCGCACAGAAGTGCGGCAGATCCGCAGCAGCGAATATATCGTTGCCTCCCGCTGCATGGGCGGCAGGTTCTTCCACATTCTGCGCAAGCACCTTGCCCCCAATTTCATCGCTTCCATCATGTTCATGGTGGGGATGAATGTTCGCGGCGCGATTGTCTCCGAATCCACCCTCAGTTTTATGGGCATGGGGCTTCCGCTGGAGATCATCTCCTGGGGCAGCATGCTGTCTCTTGCGGGAAACGCTTTGCTGACTGACAGCTGGTGGATCATCCTCATCCCGGGCGTGTTCCTGGTAACGCTCCTCATGTGCCTGACCAACATCGGCAACTATCTGCGCAAAGCCGCCAACCGGAAAGAGAGCAATCTGTAAGCGAATACGCGGCGGCAAAGCCTAATTTCAACGACCCGCCGATGCGTTGGCCAAAATGTGCATTTTGCATCGTTAAAAACGCACATTTATCCGGCATTACTTTTGGTGTGCCAATACAAAAACATCCCTACTCGAGGGATCACACAAAACATAAACCGCCGGGTGCTGACACAGCGCCCGGCGGTTTTCATATCAAATTGCAGTGAAAAGTGCGTCTTTTCAAAGCGCACAGCAGCTCCTTCATCGGAATGCTTCCGTCATCCAACGCATCGTGGGCATCACGGAGGCTGTTGTGATTATAGCTGATCCGGGGCGCCAAGCTTTCCGGTCTCTTCCGCCACGGCAATCGGATAGGCCTCATAATCCCACTGGTGTCCGGTCATGGCAAAATAATCACTGCTCCTGTTGAAAAATCC
>JAZSCE010000035.1:0-1733 GCA_045602725.1 Faecousia sp.
AGAAAGCTTTCCCCTTGGTTTGACGACCGCCGTCATTCTACCGTAGATCAGATCAAGGCACAGCTGGCCTACAGAGAAGAAAACCAGAAGAACCTGGGCAATTTCCGTGTAAGCCAGATCATCGGCGACTATTACAAGATCTATGTCGAAGAAGTCGGCGGTGTACCTTCCCGCTTCTTCGTTACCAGCGATGACGATTATATGGAAGCCAATCCCGATATTATCGAGTTTAAGGATCTGCTGTCCTGCGTGGTGGATATTGACACCGACGAAACCGAGCTGAAGCAGGAAGACAGCAACGGCAACCGTGTCAGCTACAATCCCCCCAGATTTGAGACCGAGTATGATTTCTATATCAAGATGCAGATCGGTAACAACCCCTATTTTGATGATATTCGCTTCCGGCTGAACTCCAGCACCGTCACTCTGGAAACCAGAGGCGGCAGCAGCGGCAGCTTCCTGGGCCTGAGCTTTACCAGCGGCCCTGTGGATACCAGCAGCCCCAGAGAGAGGGAACAGTATCAGAAGTATACCGCCATGTGCCAGGAGATCGAGTATTTGGTGCAGCGCAGCAGAGGTGTTGCAGCCCCTGTGCAGACTGCAGCTCCTGTTCAGCCTGAGCCCGCGGCACCCCAGGCGCCCGCCGGCCCCAAGTTCTGCCCCAACTGCGGCGCACCCACAGAAGGCGGCAAGTTCTGCCAGAGCTGTGGCTCTCAGCTGTAAAAAGTGAGAAGCATCGGGAAAAAGGAGTGAGAATCGTTGGCTGTTTTACAAGAATTTAAGTGTCCCTGCTGTGATGGCGCTATCGAATTCGACAGTACATTGCAGAAGATGAAGTGTCCCTACTGCGATACAGAATTTGAAATGGAAGACCTGCGCAAGTACGATGAAGCCTTGCAGGGTCAGCCGGAAGACAATATGCAGTGGGATGCTGCAGCTGGCCAGCAGTGGCAGCCCGGCGAAACCGAGGGTATGCGGATCTATACCTGCCAAAGCTGCGGCGGCGAGATCGTTGGCGATGAGACTTTGGGCGCTACGGATTGCCCCTTCTGTGGCAATCCTGTGGTAATGACCGGTCAGTTTGCAGGCAGCCTGAAGCCGGATCTGGTGATCCCCTTTAAGAAGGACAAGAAAGCCGCAATTGCGGCGCTGAAGAAGCATTACTGTGGCAAGAAGCTGCTGCCCAAGGTATTCAAGGACGAAAACCGCATCAAGGAAGTCAAGGGCGTTTATGTGCCCTTCTGGCTGTTTAATGCAGAAGCAGACGGCTTTGTACGCTACAAGGCTTCCCGCATCCGCACCTGGAGCGACAGCGATTACAACTACACGGAAACCAGCTTTTATAATGTCATTCGCGGCGGCAATCTTGGCTTTGAGAATGTTCCCGTGGACGGCACGACCAAAATGGACGATACGCTGATGGAATCCATTGAGCCGTATAATGTTTCTGAAGCTGTGGATTTCCAGACCGCGTACTTAGCAGGTTATCTGGCAGATAAGTACGATGTGGATGCCGAGGAGAGCGTTCAGCGTGCAAATGAGCGAATCAAGCGCACCACAGAGGATGCCTTCCGGGATACGGTACATGGCTACAGCACCGTTACACCCATCAGCACCAATGTCAGCCTGCAAAATGGCACGGCCAAGTATGCCCTGTATCCGGTATGGCTGCTGAATACCACTTGGAACGGCAAAAAGTACACCTTCGCTATGAACGGTCAGACCGGCAAGCT
>JAZSCE010000036.1:0-10327 GCA_045602725.1 Faecousia sp.
AACCTGTATTGCCTGATACACCTGCGCAACTGTCATACCATATTTAGCTGCCTTTTCTTTATCTACAGTAATGCGAAGCTCCGGCGTGGTCTCTTCCAGCACCGCCCGGACCTTGTCCACGATCTGCTTTGCGCAGTTCACCAGCGGCTCCCGGATCTCCGCCGATGTAAGGGTGATTTCCTTCGGCATACCGGTTTTTACATCACGGCCCTTAACATTCATACTGATTTCCTCAGGCCGGGGATAAACGCTGCCGATCTGGATCTTGATATCCTCTGCTGTGGACAGGCCGATCACTGCACTGTGTTTACGGCGCACATACCAGGCGATGTACTCATCCATAACATCGCCGGCGATTTTCAGTGAGGACGACACCGCCACACCGCTGAGGCAAAGAACTGCCACGTCAGTAGTACCGGCGCCGATATCCACGATCATCTGGCCCTTGGGACCACTGATATCCAGGCCTGCGCCCAATGCCGCTGCCAGGGGCTCCTCGATCAGGTACACACGTCGTGCACCGGCATCGATTGCCGCATTGATAACGGTACGCTCTTCCACTTCCGTAACACCGCTGGGCACAGCAATGACCACTCTGGGCTTGGGTGCCAGCAAAGATGCGCTGGACGCCTTGCGGAACAGTACCTTCAGCATTTCCACCGTCATTTCGTGGTCGGAGATAACACCATCACGCAGCGGATGCATAGCTACGATATTGCCGGGGGTACGGCCCAGCATATTCCGGGCTTCTTCGCCCACCTTCAGGATTTTGCTGGTATTCTTATCCATTGCGACCACAGAAGGCTCTCGGACCACGATGCCCTTTTCGGCCTCAAAGATCAGCACATTGGCTGTTCCCAGGTCCACACCCAGGTCATTGGAAAACAGACGAAAACGCATAATCTACACCTACTTTTTCTTTGAATCATGCCGGGCAGCTGCCACAGCACCTACGTATACTTCTCTTGCACCGGCGGTCAGCAAAACGCGGGCACACTCCCCCACTGTTGCTCCGGTGGTAATCACATCATCCAAAAGCAGTACCCGCTTGTTCCACAGCGCTTCCGGATTTACCGCCTTGTACACACCCAGCACATTCGCCCGCCGATGGGCAGGGCCGGAAATGCCGGATTGTGGACGGTTATGCCGGATCTTCCTGAGTGTCCGCACCGGCTGCATACCCAATTGCTCACCCAGCGCAAATGCCAACTTCTCCACCTGGTCAAAGCCGCGCTTCAGCTTGCGGATTGGGCTGATGGGTACCCAGGTCAGCACATCAAAGCCATCAGGGTGCTCTGCTTTCAGCTTCTGCGCCAAAATCCTTGCGTAATTTTGCGCATAGCTGCGGCGATTGCCGAACTTATAGCGCAGGACGCTTTTGCGGACATCATCCTGATAATACCACAATGCGATCCACTTTTCAACAAAAGGAAGCTTTGCTTTGGAAATCGGACACAGCGGCGCATTCTGCCGGCAGAAAGTGCAAATATCCTGTTCATAATGCTCCAGCACCTTGCGGCACAGCACGCATTTGGGTGGGAACAGCAAATCAAACAAGCCCATTACACTTTCCCCTGCAGCCGCAGCTTCAGGCCGCTATACCGGCGGTTGCGTTTGGCATTTTCCGTCATCGCCGCTACGGTCTGCGAATGGCCGACAATCACCAGCATCTGCCGGGCACGGGTAATGGCGGTATACAGCACGCTTCTGCTGAGCAGATACGGCGAGCCATTCCAGGCTGACAGAATCACCGCCCGGTACTCACTGCCCTGGCTCTTATGTACTGTCATCGCAAATGCCGGCTCCAGCTCGTTGAGCTGAGTGAAATCGTAATCCACCTGCCGATCATCATACACCACAGAAAGGGTCTGCATATGGGGGTCAATGGCGGTTACGGTGCCGATATCGCCATTAAAAATGCCTTCACCGATGGCGCTGCCGTCCAGCTTCTTCCACATTATATCATAGTTATTTCGAATTTGCATCACCCGATCGCCTTCCCGGAAAGAAAAATCTCCGAATTGGCGCTCTTTTTTTGTGGGCTTCGGCGGATTCAGGGCCGCTTGCAGGATTTGATTCAATGCGGCCGTACCAACGCCGCCCTTACGGGTGGGCGAAAGCACCTGGATCTGATCGGATGGAATTCCCATTTTCCCCGGCAGCCGGGTTGTGCAAAGATCGGTAATGGTCTGCCGTACCTCTTCCTCCGAGCGACAGCCGATGAAGAAAAAATCACTCTTGACATTTTTCAGGTCCGGCATCTCGCCACGGTTGACCCGGTGGGCATTCATAACAATCAGGCTCTCCTGGGCCTGACGGAAGATCTCCGTCAATCGAATTGCCGGCAGGCAATCGCTGCGCAGCATATTCAGCAGCGGGAAGCCCGGTCCTACAGGCGGCAACTGGTCAGGGTCACCGACCAGGATCAGCCGCTTTCCCGCAGGAATTGCACGAAGCAGGCAGCTGAGTAGTTCAATATCCACCATAGACATTTCATCTACGACAATGGCATCGGCTTTGAGGGGGTTACTCTCATCCCGCAGGAAGAACATCTTGCCCGTGGCCGGGTCAATATCGGTCTCCAAAAGTCTGTGGATCGTGGAGGCATCGCGTCCCGTAACCTCGGTCAGGCGCTTGGCTGCACGGCCGGTAGGCGCTGCCAGTGCGCAGGACAGTCCCATTTGGCCAAACAGCTCCAAAATGCCATTCAGGATCGTTGTCTTACCGGTACCGGGTCCGCCGGTGATGATCAGCAGGCCGCTGCCAACCGCGTCCCGGATTGCCTGTTCCTGCTGGGCAGAGTAGCAAATGGAGCTGCTTTGGGAGAGCTTCTCCATCATTGCATCCAGTTTTTTCGGCAGTGGGAAGGTCTCCTGCGCAAAATGCTTCAACCGTCTTGCGCAGTAGCACTCTGCCTCATACAGCCGGGGCAGATAAATCACGGTAATACCGGCCAGGGTATTTTTCACCAGCTGATCGGCTGCCAGCAGTTCTTCCATCTGCGCACTGACACGATCCGGGTCTACAGACAGAAGCTGCGCCGTGGCGATAATCAGCTTTTCCTCCGGCAGGAAATTATGGCCAGCGGTCAGATTATAGGTCAATTCAAAGAGAATGCCGGCCCGGATGCGCCGGGTATCCTCAGCCGCAACGCCCAACTCAATGGCAAAGCGGTCCACTGCGCCAAAAGGCGCATCCAGCTCCTCATCGGTCAGCAAATAGGGGTCATCGTAAAGCAGTTCCACCGTCTGCTCGCCGTAGAGCTTATATGTACGCACCGCCAGCTCCGCAGGCAGCTGGTGCATCGTAAAGAATTCCATCAGCTGCCGCATACCCACACGGATGCGGAATTCTTCGCCGATCTGACGTGCTTTTTCCCGGGAAATGCCGGAAACCTCCGCAAGCCGCTCCGGCTCACGCTCCATAATTTGCAGGGTCTGATCGCCAAAGCGGTCTACGATGCGGGCTGCGGTCTTGGGGCCAATACCCTTAATGATCCGGCCGGACAAATAATTCAGAATCTCCATAGCGCTTTGGGGCATCAGCCGCTCCAGGAATTCCGCTTCAAACTGCCGTCCGTAATTGGGGTGATTGCCCCATTTTCCCGTAACCATCAGCCGCTCACCAACAGCAGGCAGCGGAATGGTGCCCACTATGGTAACAGTCTGCCCGCCACCGACACCCAAACGCAGAATGGCGTAGCCGTTTTCATAGTTTTGGTACACCACGGCCGCAACTGTGCCCTGGATAATTTCCATTTCCTGCTCCGCCATTTCCATTCACCTCTTCGTTTACCATTTCTTATAGTGTACATTATTTTCTTTCAATTGAAAAGACCCTTTTCGGGAAAACTTTTATCCTTTTCTTTTCCAACTACACCAAATATTTACAAATACTATCTTGCATTTTCCGGTATAGTGGCGTATACTATACAATAGTATACTGGGGAATATATGGATATCTTAGGAGAAAACGATGAAAGACATATCATTGATTGTCTGGCTGACGCAATTTAGCATGAGCGTTGTGGCGCCGTTGGCCTGCTCTACCCTGCTGGCTGTTTGGCTTCGCCATCAGTTTGGCTGGGAGCAATGGGTGATTTGGGTCGGCGTTGCAATCGGCGTTATTTGCGCCGTTGATGGCCTGCGCACATCCCTTAAGCTGATGTCCCGCCTTGCGAGGCGCAAGAAAGATCCCGATCCCCCACACGTTTCCTTTAATGACCACGACTGACCTTGGGAGGTCTTTTATGAATGTTCGCAAATTTATCCTGCGGGAAACCGCTCTGCTGGCGCTGGGCGAGCTGATCTGCTCTACCGCCATCGTCGGCGTGTTTGCCCTGCTGGATCTATTCAGCTACAAGGTAATATTGGGCGCTGTCATTGGCAGTATTTTGGCTATTGGTAACTTCTTCTTTATGGCCATTGCCTCCAACGCCGTAGCAGACAGAACCATTGCCCAGGGCGACAGCGAGGACAGTATAAAGCAAGGCAAAGCCGCTATGAAATCCTCTTACGGTATTCGTATGCTGGTGATTGGTGTGCTTTTGTTCGTCTTTGCCAAAACCGGCCATTGCAATATTATCGCTATGGTCTGCCCTCTGTTTTTGGTTTTTCCCATTATTACGGTTATTGAGTTTTTCCGAAAGTCAGGTGATCAAAAAGCATGAGTATCGACGTAACCGGCGCATATGTGTATTTTGTGATCCCGATTTTCGGCGGCATCCCCATTTCGCAGACGGTGGTCTCCTCCACCCTGGTAACGATTATTCTGTGTACACTTTTCATCGTGCTGGGCAGAAAGGTGGAGAAGCGTCCGGGTAAGATGCAGGTGCTGGTGGAAAAAGGTGTGAGTATGATCACCAACCTCACCGCTTCCGCTATGGGCGCCCACAATGTACACTGGACACCCTTTATGGGCTGTCTGTTCCTTTGCAGTATCTTTGGCAGCTATATCGGTCTGACCGGCTTCCTGCGTTCTTCCACAGCGGATGTCAACTGCACCGCCGTTTGGGCGCTGATGGTGTCTTTCATCATTTGGTTCAACAACATCAAGAACAACGGTATCGGCAACTTCCTGAAAAATTATATCAATCCGATGAATATCATTGGTGACCTGGCACAGCCACTGTCTATGGCATTCCGTCATTTCAGTAATGTGTCCGTCGGCGGCATCATCTCAGCCATCATTTACGCAGCGCTGACGCTGCTGTCCACCATTGTGATTCAGGCGGTTGCATCCACCGGCTGGCTGATGGGTTCTGTTCTGATCGTCGCAGGTGTGCTGCTGTTTTTCCTGTGGGCGCACAGAAAAAAGAAGGTATTTCCTTATATCGTTTCTGTGCTGTCCTTTGTGATCGGCGTGTTCGGTCTGCTGGAAGGCTTAAATATTTTGAAAGATGTTCCCATTTTCACCTACGGCATTCCTGCCGTACTGTCTGTGTATTTCGACTTTTTCTCCGGCTTCATTCAGGCGCTGGTATTCACCCTGCTCAGTATGGTGTATATCGCCGGTTCTCTGCCCGGCCCGGAAGAAGCAACTGCGCAATAAAATTCAGTAAACAAAGACATCTGAAATTCAGATCGCCTTAAAAATAATTATCAAAACTTAGGAGGACATTATTATGGATATCGGTCAAGGTTTGGCTATTTTGGGTAAGGCACTGGGTGCCGGTCTGTGTATGGGCATCGGCGCTATCGGCCCCGCTCTTGGTGAAGGCAACGCTGTCAGCCACGCTCTGGAAGGTATGGCCCGTCAGCCTGAAGCTGCGGACAATCTGCGTGTTAATATGATTCTGGGCTGTGCAATCACCGAGTCTACCGGTATTTACGCCCTGGTTACCGCCATTCTGATTCTGTTCACTCTGTAATCTCAGCGCATTTTCAATCCACGACGAAAGGAGCGAAGTGCGTGGGGTACTTTGAAGACTTTATCGGCGTTAATCTCTGGACCGCGCTGTTTGTGCTGCTGAACACACTAACCGTCATCTTTGTCGGCACAAAGTTTCTGTTCAAGCCCGTTATGAACATGATCCAGCAACGCCAAAAGGAAATTGACGATATGTACGCATCCGCCGGCAATGCTGAGCAGCAGGCAATGCTGATGGAGGCAGAGTATAGAGAAAAACTCTCTGCCGCCGCTGAAACCGGAGAGCGCATCGTCAAAGAGGCTGTTGCCCGCGGACAGGCCCGTGAGGAGGAGATCCTTCGTCAGGCCAATGCCGAGGCATCTGCCATTATGGATAAGGCTGCTGCGGACATCGCCTTGGAGAAAAAGAAAGCTATCAACGATGCCAAGGATGAAATCTCCGGCATCGCCATTGCCATTGCCGAAAAGGTTGTCGGCCGTGAGCTGAATGCGGACGACCAGGCGCAGCTGGTGGATAGCTTTATCAACGGATTGGGTGATCAGGCATGACACAGGTTGGTAATGTCTACGGCGAAGCGCTGTACGATTTGGCTCGTTCCGAGAATTTGGATGAGCAGATCCTGGGCGAACTCGGCGTATTGCGTGCATCCTTTGCGCAGGAGCCTGCGTTTTTGCGGCTGCTGGCAACGCCCAATATTTCCAAGGAAGAACGTTGTCAGATCATTGACAGCAGTTTCCGGGATCAGGTACACCCCTATTTGCTGAATTTCCTGAAAATTCTTACGCAAAAGGGCTACCCCCGGCATTTTTCCGACTGCATTGATGCATACCGTGCGCATTATAATGCTGACCACGGTATTTTACCGGTAGAAGCCGTCAGCGCTGTGGCACTGTCGGAAGATCAATCTGCACGGCTTTGTGAAAAGCTCTCGCAGATTACCGGTAAAACAATCGAGCTTACCAATCGGGTAGACCCCGATGTTCTGGGCGGTATCCGCCTGGATTATGACGGCAAGCGGCTGGACGATACCGTCTCCCATCGTTTGGAGGCCATCCGCAGCTTGCTCAATACCACCGTACTCTGATACAAGAAAGCAGGGACAGTATGGAATTAAGACCCGAAGAAATTACGAAAATTATTCGCGCCCAGATCAAGAACTACGAGAACAAGCTGGAAGCCAGCGAGACCGGTGTAGTCATCCTGGTTGGTGACGGCATCGCCCGTGCCACCGGACTTGACAAATGTATGGCCGGTGAGCTGGTGGAGTTCCCCAACGGTTCTTTCGGTATGGCGCAGAATTTGGAAGAGGACACCGTTTCCATTGTTATTTTGGGTACCGACAACGGCATTAAAGAAGGCGATATCGTTAAGCGCACCGGCCGTGTTGTATCCGTTCCCGTTGGCGCCGGTCTGATTGGCCGTGTTGTGAATGCCTTGGGCGAGCCCATTGATGGAAAAGGCCCCATTACGGCAGAGAGCTACCGCCCCATTGAAATGCCGGCACCCGGTATCATTGAGCGTAAGCACGTCAGCCGTCCTCTGCAGACCGGAATCAAGGCCATCGACTCGATGATCCCCATCGGTCGCGGCCAACGCGAGCTGATCATCGGCGACCGCCAGACCGGTAAGACCACCATCGCAACCGATACCATTCTGAACCAAAAGGGCAAGGATGTGATCTGTATCTACGTTGCCATCGGCCAAAAGCGCTCTACTGTTGCCCAGGTCGTTGAAAATTTGGCAGCCGGCGGCGCCATGGACTATACCATCGTGGTATCCGCCACCGCTTCCGAGCTGGCACCTATGCAGTATATTGCCCCCTATGCCGGTTGCACTATGGGCGAGCACTTTATGCACCAGGGCAAGGATGTGCTGATCATCTATGACGATCTTTCCAAGCACGCCGTTGCTTACCGTGCCATTTCGCTGCTGATTCGCCGTCCTCCCGGACGGGAAGCCTACCCCGGTGACGTCTTCTACCTCCACTCCAGACTGCTGGAGCGTGCGGCGCAGATGTCTGACGAGCTGGGCGGCGGCAGCCTGACCGCACTTCCCATTATTGAAACGCAAGCAGGTGACGTTTCCGCCTACATCCCCACCAACGTCATCTCCATCACTGATGGTCAGATCTTCCTGGAATCCGAGCTGTTCAATGCTGGCATTATGCCTGCTGTTAACCCCGGTATTTCCGTTTCCCGTGTTGGCGGCGATGCACAGATCAAGGCAATGAAGAAGGTTGCCGGCAGCCTGAAGCTGCTGTACTCTCAGTACCGTGAGCTGCAGAGCTTTGCCCAATTTGGCTCTGACCTGGATGCCGATACCAAGCAGCGTCTTGCGCTGGGTGAGCGCATTGTGGCTGTGCTGAAGCAGAAGAACAATGCACCTGTGGAGGTTGCCCATCAGGTCTGCATCATCTATGCCGTTACAAACGGCTATTTGGCAGATATCGCCGTGGATCGCATTCCCGAATTTGAGCAGCGGCTGCACGAGCATATGGAAAACCGCCACTTTGGTATTTTGGATGCCATTCGTACCTCGGGCAAGCTGGAGCCCGACACCGAAGAGCAGCTGAAGGCTGCCCTGACAGAGCTTGTGGCTGAATTTAAGCCCGTATAAGGAAGGAGGTATCCCATGGCCGGCGTTTCCACCAAGGAGATCAAGACCCGCATCCGCAGTATGGAGAGCACAAAGCAGATCACCAAAGCCATGGAGATGGTGGCCGCTTCCAAGCTTCGCCATGCGCAGGCCCGGGTGCAGAACTCCCGCCCTTATTTTGAGATCCTGTATTCCACGATCACTGACATTGTAAACTCCAACACGGAGTTCACCTCCCCTTACCTGACCGAGCGCCCTGTCAAAAAAACCGCATTTGTAGTCATCGCCGGTGACAGAGGCTTGGCCGGTGGCTATAACAGCAATGTTTTGAAGCTGGTTCAGTCCGAAATTGACGGCAAGGATGTTGCCGTCCTGCCCATCGGCAAGAAGGCTGTGGACTATTTCCGCTCTCACAATGTGCCGACGCTGACCGACACCTATGCGGATGCCTCCGGCATCAGCGTGGGCGATTGCTTCTCCATTGCCAAGCAGCTTTGCAAGGCCTATGTAAGCGGCGAATTTGACGAAGTGATCATTGGATACACCAATTTTGTATCTGTTTTATCCCAAACCCCCGCGACTTTGAAGATGCTCCCCCTGGTGCACGAGGATGATCAGGAAGCTACGCCTTCTTATATCATCTACGAGCCCGGTTGTGAGGAAGTATTTGAAAAGATCGTTCCGGAATATTTGGGTGGCATCCTCTATGGCGCTCTGTGCGAAAGCCGGGCTGCTGAGCAGGCTGCACGGCGGACCGCTATGGACGCCGCAACCCAAAATGCTGAGGATATGATCGCGGCTCTGAGTCTGAAATTCAATCAGGCACGCCAGGCTGCCATCACTCAGGAAATCACCGAGATCGTTGCCGGCTCTTAAGGCAGCGATACAAAAAGGAGTTGAATCCTATGGACAAAAATATTGGAACTGTGGTCCAGGTTGTGGGCCCCGTTCTTGATATCCGTTTTACAGATGACCATCTGCCCGAGCTGCTGTCCGCGATTGAAATCCCCCACGGCGATACTACCATCGTTGCGGAGGTTGCACAGCACATTGGCGACAATATGGTCCGCTGCATTGCTATGTCTTCTACCGACGGTCTGCAGCGTGGCGTTGAAGCCATCGACACCGGCGCTTCCATCAGCGTTCCCGTTGGTGAAGAGTGTCTGGGCCGTGTGTTCAATCTGCTGGGTCAGCCCATTGATAACGGCGAAGCTGTCAAGACCGCTGAGCGTTGGCCCATCCACCGCCCTGCCCCGGCTTATGACCAGCAGCAGGCCGCTACTGAAATCCTGGAGACCGGTATCAAGGTCATCGACCTGATCTGTCCCTATGCCAAGGGTGGTAAAATCGGTCTGTTCGGCGGCGCAGGCGTCGGCAAGACCGTTTTGATCCAGGAGCTGATCTACAACATCGCCACCGCTCACAACGGCTATTCCGTTTTCACCGGTGTTGGCGAGCGTACCCGTGAAGGCAATGACCTTTATAATGAAATGACCGAATCCGGCGTTATTAACAAGACCGCCATGGTCTTTGGTCAGATGAACGAGCCCCCCGGAGCCCGTATGCGTGTCGGCCTTTCCGGCCTGACGATGGCAGAGTATTTCCGTGATGTAAAGCATCAGGACGTGCTGCTGTTTATCGACAACATCTTCCGCTTCACTCAGGCAGGCTCTGAGGTTTCCGCACTGCTGGGGCGGATGCCCGCCGCCGTTGGCTACCAGCCCACGCTGGCCACCGAAATGGGCGCACTGCAGGAGCGCATTACCTCCACCAAGGACGGCACTATCACCTCCGTCCAGGCTGTTTATGTCCCTGCGGATGACCTGACTGACCCTGCACCTGCTACTACCTTTGCCCACCTGG
>JAZSCE010000037.1:0-7970 GCA_045602725.1 Faecousia sp.
ACATGGCTACGATCCGACTAAGCGGCTGGTGTTTTTGGTTTGGTATGGGTATTTGGAGGACGGATTCGAAAGGCCGGTCCAAGCAAACAGTCCGGTGGACTGTTTGCCCGGCCGTGGCTTTTCCGCAGAAAAGCGAATCCGTCCGCATATAAAAACACCTGCCATTCCTCGAATAGCAGGTGTTATTCTTTTTCAAACTTAATAATGTCGCTGACTTCGCAGTCCAAAGCGTAGCACAGAGAATCCAAGGTTTTCGTGCTGATTGCTTCCCCTTTTTTGATTCGGTGAAGGGTGTTCGCAGAAAAACCTTGCTTAAAAATCAAATAATACTCGGTTATTCCCTTTTTGAACAGCGTTTCATAAAAGGGCTTGTAGCTAATCATTTTCATCACCGATATTATTTTATCATACTTAACCTCTTGACTATACTTAACATATTGAGTATAATTGTCTTGTTCGATATTTTTCGAGCGAATATAAGGAGGTTTTGAAATGAAAAAATTGATATTATTGCTTTTGATTCTCACCACTCTTTTATGTATGTCCGCTTGTAACAAGGACGGTTTTGATTGGAGCGATCTTGGTTCTGTAGTGACCGTCCCCTCCCTTGAAGAAATGTCTACCATTTCCTGGCCTGAAGGCCCAGCAGGCCAACTCCTTCCAGTCCCCAAGTCTACCATCGGAAAATTCATCTATGAGACCGCAAATAACTTCCGTGTCTATATCGGAAACACCCCCAAGGAAGATTATCTTGAATACATTAAGTCCTGCTCTAAGAACGGCTTTAACATTGACTATAGTAAAGGCGACGATTTTTACCAAGCCTACAACAGCGAGAGGTGGCATGTCTATCTCAAGTACGAAGCGGAAAATGTAATGAGCATCACAATTTATCCACCGAGAGAAGAGAACAGCACGTCTCCCTCTACCGGCGGAACAACTTCCAATACACCTACTTCTGGTGGCTCAAGTTCTAGCTCATCCAGCAATGATGGACTGGACCCAAAGTTCAAGGCTGCAATGGATAGCTACGAAAGATTTATGGGTGAATATGTGGCATTTATGAAAAAGTATAAAGCCAACCCTACCGATATGAGTCTCCTTTCTTCCTACGCCGACTATATGAGCAAGTATTCCCAATTTACCAGCGATTTTGCAAAGTGGGAAAACGAAGATATGAATACTGCCGAAACGGCTTATTATATCGAAGTTCAAGCCCGTGTCAGCAAAAAATTGTTGGAAGTAGCTTAATTCATTCATCACCCACCGGCCTGACGGCCGGTGGCTTTTTATTTGTCCAGTATTTGCTTTTGCAAGGCCAAATATTCCTTGCGGTGGGTATTGGGTGTTTTGCCCCGGATTTCCCGGAATATCTTTGTAAAATAGGAACTGCTGCCCCAACCGGTGCGCATCGCCACCTCTGATATCGACAGCTTTGTCGTTTCCAGCAGCTTAATCGCCGCCTGAATCCGATACTCCGTCAAATATTCAATGGGCGATTGCCGGATGGACAGCCGGAAACAGCGCAGGCACTCCCGGGTGCTGACCGCACCGGCATCGGCAATATCCTGTAATGTTAATTTCTTGTCGTAATTCTCCTGAATATAGGAAAGCATCGTCAGGATCCGGTCCTGATTTTTGGGAGCAGAAGCCTTCAGGTCGGCACATTTCAGCGTCTCCAGCAGCAGCAACCAAATCTCACTGAGACAGTTGCGGGTCTGGAATTCCACATCCTGCTGCTCCTGCAGTTTCGAAAGCTGACGCAGCTTCTGTATCAGCTGCCGCTGCACACCGGTTTCTCCCCGCAGTGGGAACAGATCCAGTTGCTTATTTTGGATCACCGGATTCAGATACTTGGTTTCGAATACGCTTTTGAAATGCCCGCCCAACAGAACCGGATGAAACAGATGCGAGTCCATAACACAGCTATCCACATTGGTCATCGCCGTCAGCACATTGCAGTTAATAAAGAAGGCTTCTCCCTTTTCAAACATTTGGGACTGGCCGGCGGTGGCTACCTTTACGCTGCCCTCCCGGACATAGCAAAATTCCATTGCCTCGTGCCAATGCCAGGGAACGGCCGTCTCGCTTAAGTCGACGTGGTGAAATGCGTAGGGATATTCGTTGTACAGGCCCTCTACATCCTCCATCTGATTGTTTGTGATGCGTAATTTCATTTCCGTCACATCCTTTTACTTTTTCGGCATATTTGGCGATATATTTATATTTTCAGGCTGTATTATAATTGCAAATCGCCCTATATTTCATAAAATAATAGTAGCAGAAGCAAGTAAGGATGTAAAGAGGAATTTTGCAACACTTAAGGAGGGAACGCTATGTACACTGTTTTCTTGGTATCAGCATTGATCGGCACATTGATAGGCCTTGACTATTTGGAGCATCGTCTGACCCATTGATCCCGGAAACGCAATACGCAAAACCACCGGCCCAAGGGCAGCTCGCCATAGTGAGAAAATGGTTTTGAACGGTCCCTTTTCCGCTTAACTGCACAAAAAATTCCCGAAATGCGTCAGCATTCCGAGAATTTTGTTATTTGTTAATCAAAAAAGTTACTACTTCAAAACTGCTTTGCACCTGAAAAGGATGGGGATTTTCTTGAGATAAGACAAAAGATCGCAGAAATCCTTTGTGGATTTCAAGATTTTTTGGCGCAATATCGGGGAAATCCACGCCTTTTCAGGCAATTTATCACTATGGTGCGCTGCCCAAGGTGGCTTTTTGCATTTATTCCAATTCAAAAGCGCCGGTATAAAGCTGATAATAGGTGCCCTTTTGGGCAATCAGCTCCTCGTGGGGGCCACGCTCGTTAATGCGGCCGTATTCCAGCACCATAATGCAATCAGAATTCATAACCGTAGACAGCCGGTGGGCAATGACAAAGGTGGTTCTGCCCTTCATCAGCGCATCCATACCCTTCTGCACCAAGGCCTCGGTGCGGGTGTCGATGGAGGAGGTGGCCTCATCCAGGATCATTACGGGAGGATCTGCCACAGCCGCGCGGGCTATGGCGATCAGCTGCCGCTGGCCCTGAGAAAGGTTGGCGCCGTTGCCGGTCAGCATCGTTTGATAGCCCTCCGGCAGACGGGTGATGAAATCGTGGGCATTTGCCAGCTTGGCCGCATGGATGCACTCCTCATCGGTGGCTTCCAGGTTGCCGTAGCGGATATTATCCATCACCGTACCGGTAAACAGGTTAGTATCCTGCAATACGATACCCAAAGACCGCCGCAGATCCGACTTGCGGATCTTGTTGATATTGATGCCGTCATAGCGGATCTTGCCATCGGCTATGTCATAAAAGCGGTTAATCAGGTTGGTAATGGTGGTCTTTCCGGCGCCGGTTGCACCAACAAAGGCGATTTTCTGCCCCGGGGTGGCATACAGCGAAATGCCGTGCAGCACCGTCTTATCCGGCACATAACCAAAGTCCACATCGTACATAGTGATGTCGCCTTTCAGCTCGGTGTAGGTTACGGTGCCATCAGCCTGATGGGGATGCCGCCAGGCCCACTTGCCGGTGCGCTTTTCGGATTCGGTGATGTTGCCTTCCTCGTCAATATTGGCGTACACCAGGGTCACATAGCCGTCATCCACCTCCGGCTCCTGATCCATCAGATCGAACACCCGCTCCGCGCCTGCCAGCGCCATTACAATGGCGTTGAACTGGTTGCTGACCTGGGAAATGGGCATATTGAAGGACCGGGAAAGCAGCATAAAGGTCATCAGATTGCCTAAGGACAGCAGCTCGCCGCCGGAAGCCACGGCGATAGTGCCGCCCACCACCGCCAGAATGGCGTACTGGATATAGCCTAAGTTGTTGTTCACCGGGCCCATCATATTGGTCAGCCGGCCGGCGGTATAGGCATTGCGGCAGAGCTCGTCGTTGAGCTTGTCGAAATCTTCCTTGCATTTTTCCTCGTGGGTGAAGACCTTGACCACCTTCTGGCCGTGGATCATTTCCTCCACGAAGCCGTTGAGCTTGCCCAGGGCCTGCTGCTGACCCAGGAAGAATTTGCCGGATTTACCTACGATCTTCACCGTTACGAAGAAAATACCGGAAACCGTGAAGAACATTACACAGGTCAAGATCCAGGACGAGCGGATCATAGCGATCAGCAGAACGATCAGGGTCACGATGGAGGAGAAGCACTGGGGGATGGACTGGGAGATCATCTGCCGCAGAGTGTCGATGTCGCTGGTGTAGCGCGACATAATGTTGCCGGCGGTGTTGGAGTCAAAATACCGCAGGGGCAGCTTCTGCATCTTGGTGAACATTTCGTCGCGGATGAATTTTTGCGTGCCCTGCCCTACCGTGACCATCAAAAACTGCTGCAAAAACGAAGCGGCAATGCCTGCGCCGAAGATCAGCGCCAGCTGAATGAGGTAATTGAGCAGCGGCGCGAAATCTGTCGAGCCCGATGCCACCATCGGCAGAATGAAATCATCCACCAGATTGCCGATGTTCTCGCTACCCTTCGTCTGGGCCACAGCGGTGATAATGATACACACTGTGACCGCAATGAGGGAAAGTGTGTATTTTTTCATATAGCTCAGCAGCCGCAGCAGGGTCTTTTTGGGGTCTTTTGCCTTGCGGCCATCGCCGCGCATACGTACAGGAGGCATTATTCTTCCCCTCCCTTCTGCTGAGAGTAGTAAACTTCCTGATAAATGGAGGAGGAAGCCAGAAGCTCATCGTGGTTGCCCACGGCGCTGATCATACCGTTATCCATAATGATGATCATATCCGCATCCTGTACGGAAGCGACCCGCTGGGCGATGATCAGCTTGGTGGTGCCCGGGATCTCCTCCCGGAAGGCCTGGCGGATCATCGCATCCGTCCGGGTGTCCACCGCGGAGGTGGAGTCGTCCAGAATCAGGATCTTCGGCTTTTTCAGCAGCGCACGGGCGATGCAAAGCCGTTGCTTCTGGCCGCCGGAAACGTTGGTACCGCCCTGCTCAATGTGGGTATCGTACCCATCGGGGAAAGCGGTGATGAAATCGTGGGCGCAAGCCAAACGGCAGGCGTGCTCCATCTGTTCATCGGTGGCGTCGGGGTTACCCCAGCGCAGATTTTCCTTGATCGAGCCGGAAAACAGCACATTTTTCTGCAAAACCATGGCCACATTGTCCCGAAGGGTGTCCAAATCGTAATTTTTTACATCAATTCCGCCAACCTTCAGCGTTCCCTCAGTCACATCGTAAAGCCGGGGAATCAGCTGTACCAGCGTGGTCTTGCTGGAGCCGGTGCTGCCCAAAATGCCCACCGTTGCACCGGAGGGAATGTGGAGCGTAACCTCCTTCAGCGCCCGGTGCTTGGCTTTGGCGCTGTAGCGGAAGCTGACATTCTCAAAGTCGATAGAGCCGTCCGCCACCTCCGTGACCGCATCGGTTGCGGGAGAGGTCAGGTCGGGAACTTCGCTCAGCAGCTCATAGCAGCGCTTCATCGGCGCCCGGGACAGGGTCAGCATTACGAATACCATTGAGACCATCATCAACGACGACAGGATCTGGGTGGTATATGTAAAGAACGAGGAAAGCTGACCGGTGGTCAGACCCAGCTCCGGATTGTTGCCGGAGGCGATGACCATATGGGCACCCAGCCAGGAAATGGTGATCATGCAGCCGTAAACGCAAAACTGCATAATGGGGCCGTTCAGGGCCATGATCCGCTCTGCCTTGCAGAACAGGCGGTAAATGGAATTGGAGGTTTCGGTGAATTTCTCGATCTCCTTGTCCTCCCGGACGAAGGCCTTCACCACACGGATGCCGTGAACATTTTCCTGCACCACGTTGTTGAGCTTGTCATAGGTCTTGAAAACTCTGTCGAAAATGCGGAAAACCGGCGGCACAAGCATGATCAGCGCGAAAACCAGGATCGGCAGCGCCACGCAGTATACAAGGCTCAGCTTCACACTGATGCCCATAGCGGAAACCAGCGCCAGGATCATCATCATGGGGCTTCGCACCGCCATCCGGATCATCATCTGGAAGGTCATCTGCAGATTGGCCACGTCAGAGGTCAGCCGGGTGACGATGGAGGAGGTGGAAAATCTGTCGATATTGGAAAAGCTGAAATTCTGCACGTGATAGTACATATCGTGGCGCAGATTCTTTGCAAAGCCGGTGCTGGCCTTGGAGGCAAAGTTGGCCGAGGCCACGCCGAAGGCCAGAGATGCCAGGGCGCAGGCGATCAGCAGCGCCGACCGGGTCAGCACCACGTTCATATCCTGCAGCTTGATGCCGTAATCATAGAGATCGGCCATCACCAGCGGGATCAGCACCTCCATTGCCACCTCGCCGATCATACACACCGGGCTTAAGATGGCTGCCCATTTATATTCCCGGATGGACCGGGCAAGCTTTCTTATCATATCTTCAACTCCTTACCTAGGAATGCAAAAAAACTAAGGTTAATTTTACCACTATAAAGCCCAAAACGCAAGGTTTTCGCAGAAAGTTTACAATTCTTGAAAAATGCCCCCTTTGCGCAAGGGAGGCTTGAGGTTGCTGCAAAACAAAGAACTGCGCCCTGCAAGATGCAGGGCGCAGATGATTATTTTAGCACAGCTTTGCGCCAGCGGGGATGGAATCGCTGATCATAATCAGGTTCAGCACTTCCTCACCCTTCTCGGTATGGACAGCGCTCAGCAGCATACCGCAGGAATCTCTGCCCATCATCTTTCTGGGGGGCAGATTGGTGATGGCTACCAGGGTCTTGCCAATCAGCTCCTCGGGCTTATACCACTTGGCAATGCCGGACAGGATCTGACGATCGGTGCCGGTGCCGTCATCCAGGGTGAAGCACAGCAGCTTGTCGCTCTTCTTTACCGGCTGGCAATCCTTGACCTTTACAGCACGGAAATCGGACTTGCAGAAGGTGTCGAAATCCACGGTTTCTTCCGCATAGGGCTCAATTTCCAGCGCCGGCAGCGCAGCCTTTGCCTTGGCTTCGTTGAAGGCATTGATCTCTTCCATCTTCTTGACGGGGTCAAGACGGGCAAACAGGATCTCGCCTGCGCCCACCTTACCGCCAACGGGCAATGCGCCAAAGGTATTCAGGCTCTCCAGGCCGCCATTTTCGACATTGAGCTGCTCCAGAATCCGTTTGGAGGTGTCCGGCAGGAAGGGCTCCAAAGCGATGGCAGCAAAGCGGATGGATTCCAGCAGATTATACAGCACAGTACCCAGCCGGCCGTGGTTTGCTTCGTCCTTGGCCAGTGCCCAGGGTGCGGTCTCGTCAATATACTTGTTTGCGCGGCGCAGCAGCACGAAAATCTCGTCGATGGCGTCGGCAACCTTCAGCTCGTCCATCTTGGCAGCCACCTTGCCGGGCATTGCCAGGGCGACAGCCTTCAGCTCCTCGTCCAGAGCGTCGGTAAAGTCGGCAGACTTGATCTCGCCGCCGAAATACTTGTTGCTCATTGCGATCGTACGGTTGACCAGATTGCCCAGGATGTTGGCCAGCTCGGAGTTGATCCGCTCGATGATCAGCTCGTAGGTCATAATGCCGTCGGCTGTGAAGGGAATCTCGTGCAGCACGAAGTAGCGCACAGCGTCAACGCCAAACAGCTCCACCAAATCGTCGGCATAGATCACATTGCCCAGGCTCTTGGACATCTTATCGCCCTTGACCAGCAGCCAGGGATGACCGAATACCTGCTTGGGCAGCTCCTCTCCCATACTCATCAGGAAAATGGGCCAGTAAATGGTGTGGAAACGGACGATGTCCTTACCGATCAGGTGCAGATCCGCGGGCCAGAACTTCTGATAATGCGCATAGTGATTGCCGGCGGGATCATAGCCGCAGAAGGTGATATAGTTGCTCAATGCGTCCAACCACACATAGGTCACATGACCGGGATCAAATTCCACGGGAATACCCCAGGTAAAGCTGGTGCGGCTGACGCACAAATCCTGCAAACCGGGCTTAATAAAGTTATTAAGTCGGA
>JAZSCE010000038.1:0-3811 GCA_045602725.1 Faecousia sp.
CCGTGATCTCTGTGGAGGCAGAGGCCGTCATCGGGAATGCTGAAACCAGCATCACCAGGGCCAGCAGAATGCTAAACAATCGCATTGTCTTTTTCATAATTTGTACCCCTTTCAGAATCTTCTGTCAGTTTTTTATTTGACTGTCAGCTTGACCTTGCTGGAATATACGGTGTTGCCGCCGCTATCCTTGACCCGGCAGCGATAGTAGTTGCCGTTGTGAGAAGTCTTGGCAGTGAAGGTAAAGGTCGCTTTCTTAGCGGAGCTGGAGGTGCAATTCTTCCAGGTCTTGCCGCCGTCAGAAGAACTCTGCCACTGGTAAACCTTGCCTGCGCCGGTGGCAGCAACCTCAAACTTGGCGGTCTTGCCCTTGGTTACCGTCTTGCTGACGGGCTGCTCAGTAATGCTCAGAACATACAGACGGACAACGCTGGTGTAAACCACATTGCCTGCAGAATCCGTGATCTTGCAGCGATAGTAATTGCTGCTGTGGGATGTCTTGGCGGTGAAGGTGAAGGTGGCCTTCGTTGCACTGGCAGAAGAACAATTCTTCCAGCTCTTGCCGTCAGAGGAGGACTGCCACTGATACTTCAGACCCGTGCCGGTGGCTTTCACTGTGTACTTGACAGCATCGCCGGCTTTTACCTTCTGGGTCTTGGGCTGCGTGGTGATTCCCAAAACATACAGCCGAACTGCATCGGTATACACAGTATTTCCGGCAGAATCCGTGACCACGCAGCGGTAGTAATTGCTGCTGTGGGACGTCTTGGCGGTGAAGGTAAAGCTTGCCTTCTTGGCAGTACTGGAGGAGCAATTCTTCCAGCTTGTACCGTTACTGGAAGACTGCCACTGGTACTTCAGGCCGTCGCCGGTAGCCTTTACCGTCAGCTTTGCGGTGGTGCCGGCCTTGATCTTCAAGGTCTTGGGCTGGGTAGTAATGCCCAGAACATACAGCCGGACAGCGTCGGTAGTCAATTCGTTGCCGTAAGCATCGGTAATGACGCAGCGGTAGTAATTGCCGTTGTGAGAGGTTCTGGATGTAAAGCTGAAGGTCGCCTTCGTGGCGGAGGCGGAGGAACAATTCTTCCAGCTTGTGCCGTTACTGGAAGACTGCCACTGATATTTCAGGCCATCGCCGGTGGCTTTTACGGTAAACTTTGCAGCAGTACCTGCCTTCAGCTTTGCTGCCTTCGGCTGGGTGGTGATCATCGGTTTCGGCTTGCTCTCTCCCTCAGGAGGCTGATCCGTCATAGGCTTCAGCTCCAGGTAGCCATCGGTATGCAGATCCTTTTCCGTTTCGGAATAGCTGTAACGAATGGTCTGCGAGCCGCAATCAAAGGTATAGTAATCACCGCTCTTTTGGCCCACCTTCAGGAACAGTTTGTCCGGTGCGCCAACGGTGCCGGCATCGCAGTTGGTAACGTCTACCATCAGCGTGCCGCCGCCAATTTCCACCACATTCCACATATGGCCGCCAGCGCCGGTACCGCCAATCATATTGCCGTCCACCAGGTGGCACTCCACATTGCCCTCAAAATCCGTCAGGTCGCACAGATATTTGAAGGCCTTGGAATAGCCCTCGCAGACCACATTGGTGGTGGTATCGCCATCGAATACATTGATCAGCTGCCAGGGATTGCCGTAGGGCGTGGAATTATCATCCGCTGCGGTGTGATTATAGCTGACCAGCTGGCAGATCTCATCTCTGTAAGCAGCCAGCTTTTCCAAATCGGACTTTGCAGCGTGCTTGGCAACGATGGCCTTTGCGGTTTCGACCACGCTGTTTGCCGCGGCAATCTTGGTAGGATTGGTGGCATAGGGGCCGTTGGCGTAATCCTGGGATACAGGGAGCTTGAACAGAAGACTGGTGATTTTAATTTCGTTGCTGTTGCCGCTTCTGTTGGTCAGCATAGAAATGCCCGTGGTCTTATCGTACCAGAAAAGGTCATAGGGCAGCTCTGCCATAAGCGTATTGTTGACTTTTTTGAAATCAAAAATCTCTTCAAACTTTGCCGAGGCAGCATCAAGCGCTTCCTGCGTAAAGCTGCCGCCGGAAACCATAGTTGCAACGCCCAGTTCTTCCTTCGTCCATTTCAGGATGCCGTCAGGGTCGCTGATCAGGAATTCGGTAGAGGTTTTTTCTCCCCTGGCAACGGCTTGGATCTCCGCTTTCAGGAAATCGTAAACTTCCTCGCTAAAGTTTTCCAGCCGGTCCTCCGGGGATGCCGCAGACACCGACGGAACGGGCACAATGCAAATGACCATAATGATCACAAGCAACGCGCACAGCAACCGCCACATACACTTTTTCATTTTTTCATTCCTCCTGCTCAGCATTGTTCTTTTACAAATCGCACAAAATGTTTTTCTGTTCCGGTGTCGGACAGGATGCCCGCCGCCTGACCAAACGCTTTCATTTGCTTGTCGAATTCTTCGGAAGATTCCGCATTTGTTTTCTTTTCATCCATAGCGTTTTCATCCTTTCAAAATTTCTCTTCTCAAAACGCTTCTGCTGCAAAGCACTTTGAGAAAAGGGGGAACCGGAGTTCCCCACTCCCTCAGTCAATCGAAAAATTATTCCTTTCCGAAAGCCATAATGCCTAAATTAAATTTTAGCAGCCCCTCATTATTCAAGGCAAGATAGTCGTCATCCCCGTCAATAAAATAGACGTAGTCGCCATCCTGCTCTTCCCAGCGGTGGGTCCGGGTATGTTTGAGTTTGCCGTCAGGCATCTGCAGATACGCTTGCATTTCCATTTTCCGATAAAGAACATCTTCTGCCTTCTAGAACGAGCCGCCGCCTACATTCCGGGACGAACCGCCGGAAGAGGAGCTGGAATTGCTCTTGGGCTTTGCCGTTCTGGTAACGGTGCGGTACATATAGAAATCGCCGGAATTGGTAATATTCAGGCTGCCGGGCTTGACATATACGCTTGCCCGCTCCTGCTTACGGACGGACTTCAGCTGACCCTTCCAGATGCCGGTCACGATCAGCGCCACAACCAAGCCGACGCCGATGGCGATCAGCAGATTCATACCGGTATTGAAGGGGAAACCGTTGATATGGCCGTCTAAGTAATACTCGCACTTGTCGACAAATGTATCGAATGCATCGGCATAGCTACCTTCGGACAGATCCGGCGTAATATCATCGGTAATGGTCTCGATGTAGTCCAGCGTGATGGCATCCCTGGCAAAGCCGTCGCTGACGATCCGGAATTCCCGGGGGTCCATACAGATCAGCAGCAGAACACCGTCCTTTTTCTCGCCGTAGCCGTACTCCGCCTCTTCATAAAGGAACTCCACAAACTCGTCAATATCCGCATCTTCCAGCTCACGCATTGTGGCAATGCAGACCTGCGCGCCATATTTGTGGGAAAGCTGCTCCAGCTTGGTATGTAAGGCTTTCGCCTCCGCTTCCGTCAGCAGCTCCGCTTCGTCAAGAAGCAGCAGCTCGTCATTGCCCTCATAGTCTGCAGCGCTGACGCAGATTGTCAGGCTTGCCAGCAGGAACAGCGCAAGCAGTAAGGGAATTATTCTCTTCATATCACTTGCACCTCCTTACAGCAGCCACATCAGGTAGGTCAGCGCAAAGACTGCCGCACTGACGATACCGGCGATGCCAAACAGCCATTTCCGGTACAGGCCCTTATCCATTGGCAGATCACCCACAAGCTTGCCGGTCTGACCGTTCATAGCGAAGGTGTACTTTTTGCCGTTCCAAGTGGTATTCAGCAGCCATACCGGATACAGGGCATACTTGGCCGTGCCATTTTGCAGGCTGACATTGGTGCTGATGGGTGTAACGGTGCTG
>JAZSCE010000039.1:0-2856 GCA_045602725.1 Faecousia sp.
CCATAATGCCGGGGACGAATACATTGATGCCGTCGCAGATGGCGTCAATCTCCACTTCACGGCCCTGGATATACTTGTCAACCAGGACAGGCTTGTCCTCATCGATCTCAACAGCGGTGCGCAGGTAGTGGCGCAATTGATTTTCATTGGCAACAATCTGCATTGCACGGCCGCCCAAAACGAAGCTGGGGCGTACCAAAACGGGGTAGCCGATCTCCGCAGCGGCGGCGATGCCGTCCTCAATCCTGGTGACCGCACGGCCCTTGGCGCGGGGAATATTCAGCTCGTTGAGCAGGTTTTCAAAGGCATTGCGGTCTTCCGCTTTGTCGATGGCGGCGCAATCGGTGCCGATGATCTTAACGCCACGGTCGTGCAGGGGCTGTGCAAGGTTAATAGCGGTCTGACCGCCCAAAGAAGCGATGACACCCTCAGGCTTTTCAAATTCAATGATGTTCATAACATCCTCGGGAGTCAGAGGCTCAAAGTACAGCTTATCAGCGGTGGTGTAGTCAGTCGATACGGTTTCGGGGTTATTATTGATAATAATTGCCTCGTAACCGGCCTTCTTAATGGTCATAACGGCGTGAACGGTGGAGTAGTCAAACTCCACACCCTGGCCGATGCGGATGGGGCCTGCACCCAGGACGATGATCTTCTTCTTGTTCGTCAGGCGGGATGCGTTTTCACCTTCGTAAGAGGAGTAGAAATAGGGGATATATGCGCCGGTATGGCAGGTGTCCACCATACGGAATACGGGGAACAGAGCGTTTTCCTTGCGGAAATTGTAAACATCCAGCTCGGTGCAGCCCCATAGCTTTGCGATAAACTTATCGCAAAAGCCCATCTTCTTGGCGGCCTTCAGGGTCTCAATATTCCGGACATTGTTTTTCAATGTGACCTCCATAGCAACAATGCGCTGGATGGCTTCCAGAAAGTAAGGCGTGATCCTGGTGATGTCATAAAGAGTATCTACGCTGACGCCACGGCGCAGCAATTCAGCAACGGCAAAGATATTGTCGTCGCGGTACTCGCTGATGTATTCCGTAATCTGATCGGTTGTCATATCATCAAACTTGTGATGATACAGGTGATGCACGCCGGTCTCCAAAGAGCGGATGCCCTTGAGCAGGCATTCCTCCAGATTGGAGCCGATGCCCATAATTTCGCCGGTGGCCTTCATTTGGGTGCCCAGCTTGTTGGTGGCGGAGGCGAACTTATCGAAGGGGAAGCGAGGCAGCTTGGCGATGACATAGTCAAGCTGGGGCTCGAATGCAGCGTTGGTATTGGCAATTTGGATCTCTTCCAGGGTCATACCTACGGCGATCTTGGCAGTGACCCGGGCGATGGGATAGCCGGAAGCCTTGGATGCCAGCGCGGAGGAACGGGAAACCCGGGGGTTGACCTCAATCAGGTAGTATTCGCTGGTGGCGGGATTCAGGGCAAACTGCACATTGCAGCCGCCGGAAATCTTCAGCTCCTGAATCAGCTTGATGGCAGAATCGTTGAGCATTTTCAGATCGTGGTCATTCAGCGTCATAATGGGGGCGACAACCAGGCTGTCACCGGTGTGGACACCTACGGGATCGATGTTTTCCATACCACAGATGGTAATTGCGTGGCCGGTGGAGTCCCGCATAACCTCAAATTCGATCTCTTTGTATCCCTTGACAGACTTTTCAATCAAAACCTGATGGACAGGGGAGAGGTTGAAGGCATTGACACCGATCTCCAGCAGCTCCTCGTCATTGTTGGCAAAGCCGCCGCCGGTGCCACCCAGGGTAAATGCAGGCCGCAGAACAACGGGATAGCCGATGCGATTGGCGGCTTCTTTGGCTTCTTCCAAAGAATAGGTAATTTCGGAGGGGATAACCGGCTCACCGATGGATTGGCAAAGCTCCTTGAATAGCTCTCTGTCCTCGGCACGCTCGATGGATTCGCTGGAGGTGCCCAGCAGTTCCACACGGCATTCCTTCAGGATGCCCTTCTTTTCCAGCTGCATAGCAAGATTCAGGCCGGTCTGTCCACCAATGCCGGGAACGATGGCATCCGGGCGTTCATAGCGGATGATCTTTGCCACATATTCCAGCGTCAAAGGCTCCATATACACTTTATCGGCAATGGTAGTATCAGTCATAATGGTGGCAGGGTTGGAGTTGACCAAAACTACCTCGTAGCCCTCTTCCTTCAATGCAAGGCAGGCCTGAGTGCCGGCATAGTCAAACTCTGCAGCCTGACCGATCACGATCGGACCGGAGCCGATGATCATAATCTTTTTCAAATCTTTACGCTTTGCCATATTTATGCCTCCAAAATTGAAAAATCAATGATTATTTCCGTACTTTATCCATCAAAACCAGCTTACCGTCGCAGACGGTTGCCATACATTTGCCCCAAACTCTCCAGCCGGAGAAGGGGGTAGCTTTGCCCATCGACAGGAACTGCTCTTCCGGCTCGATGATATAGGTCTGCTTCATATCCCAAATGGAGAAATCGTTGCCCATGGGGATGCGGAAGCGCTTGCGGGGATTATAGACCAGCAGCTGCATCAGCCGCTCCATTGTGATAATTTCTTCTTTCACCAAATAGGTGTACAGCAAGGGGAACGCGGTCTCCAAACCGACAATGCCGAAGCTGCTGCCGTCAAGCCCCTTGCTCTTTTCTTCAGCGCTGTGGGGCGCGTGATCGGTGGCGATCATATCAATGGTGCCATCCTGGATACCACGGATCAGAGCCTCCCGGTCCTCGCTGCTGCGCAGCGGAGGATTCATTTTGTAGCGGCCGTCCTCCAGCAGATAGCTGTCATCCATAATCAGGTAGTGAGGAGCGGTTTCGCAGGTCACATCCAGGCCGCCGGCT
>JAZSCE010000040.1:0-62880 GCA_045602725.1 Faecousia sp.
GCTTCGGATGCTCAATGAGGATACCGAGAATACCAACTATGAGCGTCTTGCCCATATCCGAACCAAATTGATGCAGGTTGCGGCAAAGATCGAGGAACTGGAGAAGCTGCCTAAGCCTGCTGTGACCATGGAGAATCTGGCACGGATCATTGAACTGTGGACCAAGATTCCAGCTTCCAAGATCAAGGCCCAGGAGTTCCGGCAGATCAGCGGCTTGTACAGCCGCCTGAAGGAGCACATCGTGGGTCAGGATGAGGCCGTGGATGCGGTTGCAAAGGCCATCCGCCGCCATCGTGTGGGCATCAGCCCAAAGAAGCGCCCGGTTTCCTTTATCTTCGTTGGTCCTACCGGTGTTGGCAAGACAGAGCTGGTCAAGTGCCTGGCTGACGACTTGTTTGACAGCGTGGATAGCCTGATCCGGCTGGATATGTCCGAATATATGGAAAAGCACACCGTTTCCAAGCTGATTGGCTCGCCTCCCGGCTATGTTGGCTATGATGAGGCCGGCCAGCTGACGGAGAAGATCCGCCGCAGACCCTATAGTGTGGTGCTGTTCGATGAGATCGAGAAGGCGCATCCTGATGTGCTGAATATCCTGCTGCAGGTGCTGGATGACGGCCGCATCACCGATGCCCAGGGAAGAACGGTGAATTTCGAAAACACCGTCATTGTAATGACCTCCAACGCCGGCTCCGAGGGCAGGGTAGGCGGTATGGGCTTTGGCCGTACCGATTCGGATGTGATCAAGGAAAAAACCATGAAGGCGCTCCGTGAGTTTCTGCGCCCGGAATTTATCAACAGAGTGGATGAGATCATCACCTTCAACCACCTGACCGAAGAGGATTTCCTGGGCATCGCGGACATTATGCTGCGTGAGCTGACACAGAGCCTGAATGATCGGGGCCTGAATGTGACATTTGGTGAAAATGTTCGGGAATTCCTGGTAAAGAAGGCCTATTCCGTGACTTACGGTGCAAGAAACTTGCGCAGAACGATTCAAAAGGAACTGGAGGATCCCATCTCTGAGAAGATCATCGAGTCCTTTGAAACCCCGATTTCCGGCATCCACATCACGGCGGATGACGAAAAGATCACGGTTACTGCAAACTAAAAACCGGGAGGCATTTGCCTCCCGGTTTTTATTACATATCCATCTTATTCATCAGCTTGTCACTGACATTGCTTGCAGCGTTTTCCACAGCAACGGCAGCTTTATTAACCAGCCTGCGCGTGGCAGATTGCTTCGGCAGCATCATCACAGCCACAGCACCTGCTGCCGCGCTGATGCCTAATGTGATCGCCCAGCCTTTTGCTTTCATTTCCATCACTCCTTTCTAAATTAGTATGCCCGTTTCGACAAAAAGTGCGCAAAGGAAATTTGGAAGATTTTTCGCAAGATTCTTGTCAAAAAGCAAAAACTATGATATGATTTATATAAGAAAATTCGCTATTTTTCGGACTGGAGGCGAAACTATGGCTATTGATAAGCTACACGACAAAATCCGCAGAATGAAGAATCCTTCCATACTGGATCTTACAGCACCGATGGATGCCGTTCCCGCACACCTTCAGCAGGGAAGCGCAATGGAGAATTATGCGCGCTTTTGCCGGGAATTGATGGAAGGTCTTAAGGAGACGATTCCTGCTGTTCGCTTCCGCTTCGATGCTTTTGCTCTGATGGGAGCTGATGGCCTGCGCACGCTGTCCGCGCTGCTGAAGGACGCCCGGGAGCTGGGCTATTATGTGCTGCTGGATGGACCCGGCATTTTGACGCCTGAGGACGCTCAGATGACCGCTGATGCCATTTTTGGCGGCGAGGAATATCCCTGTGACGGTCTACTGATCAGCCCGTATATCGGCAGCGATGCCATCAAGCCTTTCGTTCCTTACTGCAAGGCAGACAAGGACCTTTTCGTGGTTGTGCGATCCGGCAATAAGACTGCGCTGGAGCTGCAGGATTTGATGACCGGCACCCGACTGGTTCACACGGCTGCTATGGATATTGTCAGCCGCCACGGAGAAAATATTTTCGGAAAGAGCGGCTATTCCCGTGTGTGCGCTGCTGTCAGTGCCGGTGCGCCCAATAGTATCCGCTCTATTCGCAGCAGCTACAAGTATACTTATTTGCTGGTGGATGGTCTGGAGTACCCCAGCGGCAATCATAAAAATTGCAGCTTTGCGTTTGACCGCTTTGGTTATGGTGCCGTTGTCAGCGCAAGCACTTCAATCACCGCCGCCTGGAAGGAAAATGGCACCGATGGCACCGATTTCGTTGCCCAGGCTGTGGAGGCTGCTGACCGGATGAAGAAGAACCTTCTTCGCTATGTAACAATTTTGTAAGAGGAGATTGCTATGCTTAAGATTTACGGCTCTATGCTCTGCCCGGATTGTGTACAGTGTTGCGAGGAATTAACTGCTGCCGGCGTTTGCTATGAATTCCGGGATTTTGCTGACAGTTTGATGAATTTGAAGGAATTTTTGTCCATCCGTGATAAGAGTGAACTGTTCGATGCTGCCCGAAAGGATGGCAAAATCGGCATTCCCTGCATCGTGGATGAGGCGGGAAATATCTCTCTGGATTGGTCAGTGTATGTAGGTCAGGCCGAAGCCTGACTTAGCCGTTGGGCATCATACCGCCGTTGCCAATGCCGCCGTTGTTACCGTTGCCGCCATTGCCGTCGCCGATAAAGCCGTCTCCGTCAGTTGCGTGACCGTTATCGCCCTTGGGCATCATATCGTTGATTGCCTCGCTGGCGGTGGTAGCCATATCTTCCGGCGTCGTGCCGCTGCGGCAGCCTGCGAACAGGCTGAGGGTAAGGACAAGAATCAGCAAAAGTGTAATCATCTTTTTCATAAAATTTTCCTCCCTAGAGTTGGATTACACGAGTAGTATCTCCGTAACTGCAAGAAAAATACTGTAAATGCGCCTGCAGACATCTGTGGACGCATTTTTATTATTTTATATAAAATAATAACGCTTTTATTTGCATATTTGTTTTTGGTGTGATATAGTATAAAAGATATCATACACCCGGAGGCGTTTATGAGGGATTTGACATCTTTACAGAAGCAATTACGCTCCCAATGCGAGCTGAAATATTTTGAACCGATGAGCAGCCATACTTCCTTCCGTATTGGCGGCGAAGCGGAGGTAATGGCATTCCCGAAAAATGCGGAAGAATTGGCAGATATCTTGAAGCAAGCGTCCTTCCTGGGCGTAACACCCAGGATCCTAGGCGCCGGAACCAATGTGCTGGCGCCGGATGGATTGTTGGACGGTATTGTAATCTGCCTGAAGGATTGCCTGGATGGGATGGAGCTGCTGGAGGGTGAGCGAATTCGCGTGATGGCCGGCGTTACGATGACTCGCGCGGCGGTCTTTGCGGCGAAGCACGGTCTTTCCGGCTTGGAATTTGCCCACGGCATTCCTGGTACTGTTGGCGGCGGCGTGTATATGAATGCCGGCGCTTACGGCGGCGAGATCTGTCAGGTTTTTGAAAGCGCCACGATAATGCAGCCGGATGGAAGAGCGCATACGGTTTCCTGCGAAGATATGTGCTTTTCTTACCGCCACAGCGCGCTGGAAGAAACCGGTGCCATTGTTGTCAGCGCTGTTTTCAACCTGTCGAAGAAGTCCACTGATGAGATCAAGGCAAAAATGAAGGAGCTGATGGCAAAGCGCAGCGCATCCCAACCCCTGGATCTGCCTTCTGCCGGCTCAGCTTTCAAGCGCCCGGTGGGTGGTTATGCGGCGGCACTGATCGATGAGGCCGGACTTAAGGGCTATCAAGTTGGTGGTGCAGCTATCTCTACCAAGCACGCAGGCTTCGCTGTCAATCTTGGCGGCGCAACGGCTGCGGATGTTAAGACGCTGCTAAAGAATGTTTCGGATATTGTATACGAAACAACCGGCATACGCTTGGAGCCGGAAGTCCGTATTTGGTAAATTTACGAAAGGAGGGCCCGTTATGGCTATATCATTCGCAGCAACAGCAAAGGCTGAGATCTGTCGGGCCTTCCCAGCCAAGCGCTGCTGCGCCCGGTCGATGTGCTTTGGCATTTTGCTGTTCGGCAACAGCTTTGTGGCAGACAGCATCCGTATCGTTACGGAGAATAAAGAATTTTCCCTGATGTTGCCGAAGCTGTTCAAGAAGGCATTTTCTGTGACTTTTGATCTGCTGCCGGATGCAGAAGCCACCGGAAAGCTGATCTTCCAAATTACAGACCGTGAGAAGATCAATCAAATTATGTCGGTATATGGCTTTAATCCTGCCGATACCCTGGCGCTTAATGTGAATTTGGCGGTTGTGGAGGAGGAATGCTGTAAGGCATCCTTCCTGCGTGGTGCATTTCTCTCCGGCGGCTCGGTAACAGATCCTACCAAGGGCTACCACATTGAGCTGACCACGACCCACAGCGCTGTTGCCCGGCAGACCTATGCGCTGATGGAGGAAATTATGGGATTCTATCCCAAAACCGCCGTCCGTGGTGCTACGCAGATGCTGTACCTGAAGCAAAGCGATCAGATCTCTGATCTTTTGACATTTCTAGGTGCGCCCATCGCGGCAATGGGCATCATTGAAGCCCGGCTTGAAAAGGAATTGAGCAACAATGTCAACCGCCGCTGCAACTGCGATGATGGCAACACCTCCAAGGTTGTGGAGGCTGCTCAGGAGCAGCTGGCTGCCATTCGTATTCTGCGCAGGCGTGGCTTGATCAAGAGCCTGCCCCAAAAGCTGCAGCAGGCATTGGTGGCCCGGGAGAAAAATCCGGAATCGTCCCTGACAGAACTTGCGGCGATGATGGATCCGCCCATTTCAAAACCGGCAATGAACAATCGGCTGAAACGGCTGGTAGCACTTTCGAAGGAGGCTGTACAATGAGTTTCGTTCATCTGCACGTTCATAGTGAATACAGCTTGCTTGACGGTGCCTGCCGTATTAACGGCATGATGGACCGGGTCAAGGAGATCGGGCAGAGCGCCATTGCCATTACTGACCACGGCGTTATGTACGGCTGTATTGACTTTTATAAAGCGGCAAAGGATGCCGGCGTGAAGCCCATTATCGGCTGCGAGGTATATGTTGCCCGCCGTGGTATGGAAGACCGTGTCCACGGCATTGATAATGACCCCTACCACCTGGTGCTGCTGTGCGAGAATATGACCGGCTACCAAAATTTGTGCTATCTGGTATCCGAGGCCAACAGCCGTGGCTTCTACGGCAAACCCAGAGTGGATTTGGAACTGCTTTCTCAGCATCACGAGGGCCTGATTGCGTTGTCTGCTTGCTTGGCTGGCGGCGTTGCCCAGTATTTGCTGGATGAGGACTATGCATCGGCCAAGGAATATGCGCTGAAAATGGCGGATATCTTCGGCCCTGACCGTTTCTATTTGGAACTTCAGGACCACGGCATTGACGAGCAAAGAGCGGTTAATCAGGGTGTGCAGCGTATTGCCCGGGAAACCGGTCTGCCGATGGTTGTTACCAACGATGCCCATTACCTGCGCAAGGAAGATGCCACAATGCAGGATGTTCTTCTATGCGTCCAAATGGGTAAGACCGTTGACGATGAGAACCGGATGAAATTCCAAACCGAGGAATTTTACTTAAAATCCGAGGAAGAGCTGCGTAAACTCTTCCCCAATTGCCCGGAAGCATTTGAAAATACGGCGAAAATTGCCGAAATGTGCAATGTGGAATTCGTATTTCACGAGTACCACCTGCCGTCTTTTCCCATTCCTGATGGCTATACCAATGAGCAGTATTTCCGCAAGCTGTGCTACGAAGGTTTTGAAGAGCGCTATACCGATCCTCCCGAGGCGTATATTCAGCGACTGGAATATGAAATTGACGTCATCAGCCGGATGGGCTATGTGAACTATTATCTGATCGTTTGGGACTTTATCCGCTTTGCCAAGGAATCCGATATTCCCGTTGGCCCTGGACGTGGCTCCGGTGCGGCGTCCATTGCGGCATATTGCCTGCATATTACGGAAGTCGACCCAATGAAGTATAGCCTCATCTTTGAGCGGTTCCTGAATCCCGAGCGTGTCAGTATGCCTGACTTTGATACGGACTTCTGTCAGGAGCGCCGTGGCGAGGTTATCGAGTATGTTATGCGCAAATACGGCAAGGATCACGTGGCGCAGATCGCCACCTTCGGTACGATGGCGGCAAGAGGCGCGATCCGTGATGTGGGCCGTGCGCTGAACTTTACTTACGCGCAGACCGATGTGGTGGCAAAACTTGTCCCCACGATGCCGCTGCATATCACCCTGAAGCAGGCGCTGGAGATCAGCCCCAGGCTGAAGGAGCTGTATGACAGCGACGAGCAGGTGAAGAAGCTGGTAGATACCGCAATGAGCCTGGAGGGTATGCCCAGAAATACCTCCACCCACGCAGCAGGTGTGGTCATCACCGCCGACCCTGTGCATACCTATGTGCCGCTGGCGAGAAATGATGAAACTATGGTCACCCAGTACACAATGACCACCATTGAGGAGCTGGGGTTGCTGAAAATGGACTTCCTGGGCCTGCGTAACCTGACGGTTATCAAGGATGCGGAAAATCAGATCAAGAAGTTCCAGCCGGATTTCTCGATGGATAACATTCCGGACGATGATGCCGAAACCTTTGCAATGGTGGCGGAGGGCAAGACCCAGGGCGTGTTCCAGCTGGAATCTGCGGGTATGACCGGCGTTTGTGTGGGCATGAAGTCCTCTTCTATTGAAGACTTTACGGCTGTGGTGGCGCTGTACCGCCCGGGCCCTATGGATTCCATTCCCCAGTTTATTTCCAATAAGCTGAATCCCAGCAAGGTGACCTATAAAACACCTTTGCTTGAGCCGATTTTGAAGGTTACCTACGGCTGCATTGTCTATCAGGAGCAGGTTATCGAGATCTTCCGCTCTCTGGCAGGCTACTCGATGGGTCAGGCGGATAATATCCGCCGTGCTATCTCCAAGAAGAAGCAGAAGATCATCGACGCGGAGCGGCAGACCTTCGTATATGGCGATGAAGCCCAGGGAATTGCCGGCTGCATCCAGCGTGGCGTTCCCGAGGCGGTTGCGCAGTCTATCTATGATGAGATTGTTGCCTTTGCCAACTATGCCTTTAATAAGGCGCACGCCGTCTGCTACGCCGTGGTCGCCTACCAAACGGCTTACCTGAAATGCCATTATCCCAAGCAGTATATGGCGGCGCTGATGACCTCTGTGTTGGATAACGCAGAAAAGGTTTCCGGCTATATCGCCGAGTGTAAGAGTATGGGCATTCCTGTTTTGCCGCCGGACATCAATCGTTCCTCTGACACCTTCACGGTGGAAGGCAATGCCATTCGCTTCGGCCTTGGCGCTGTGAAAAATGTGGGCCGTGGCCTGATTCGCACAATGGCTGAGCGTCGTGCAGATGGCGGCGACTTTAAGTCGCTGGAGGATTTCCTGCAGCGGATGGGTGAAGGCGAGCTGAACAAGCGTGCTGTTGAAAACTTTATCAAGTGCGGCGCAATGGATTGCTTCGGCTATCACCGCAGCGAGCTGCTGGCGGTGTATGAGAGTATGATGGACAGCGTTTCTGCCTCAAGAAAGAAAAACCTGGACGGTCAGATGGGCCTGTTCTCTATGCTGGAAGCCGAGGATAAGGCTGCAGCCATTCCGATCCCCAAGCTGCCGGAAATGAACAAGGCAGACCTGATGGCATTGGAGAAGGAGACCACCGGCATCTACCTGTCCGGGCATCCGATGGATGATTACCGGCAGTATTTGCGCAATACCCACGTGATCCCCATCGGCGCGCTGAAGGGTGAGGACAGCACCTATGCGGATGACAGTACCGTCAGCGTGGCGGGTATTGTGCAGAGTGTGAAGATGAAGACCACCCGAAACAACTCTATGATGGCCTATGTGACATTGGAGGATGATACAACCTCCATCGAAATGCTGGCATTTTCCAATGTACTGAACCAGTACGGCGGCTATCTGAAGGAGAATAGTGCGGTGGTTATCACCGGCCGGCTGTCTATCCGGGATGAAAAAGAGCCGCAGATCGTTATTAACCGGGCTCGTCCCATCTCCGACTATACGGAAAACGCACCCGTGCAGCAGGAAGCCCCCAAGCCCACCCAGGCGCAGACGCTGTATCTACAGCTGACAGGGGAGAGCGATCCCAGATTCCAAAAAGTCCGGGCAATCGTCAATATGTTCCCCGGCAGCAGCACCGTTAAAGTATTCTTTGCGGACACCCGAAAGCTGATGGGAACAAGCGCCAGCCTGGACAGCGCTATGATTGACGAGTTGAAAACGCTGCTGGGTGAAAGCAATGTTGTATTGAAATAACTTTACATTTTCGAAAATTTGTGCTATAATAAAGCGGTTGAAGGGGAGTGATGACCGCGATGAAGAAAATACGGATATTTGCTGTGATGCTGGCGGTCATTTTGATTCTTACCGGCTGCAGCTTCCGTACCGTCAATGAGTTTTACAGCCTGCCCAAGCGCTCAGAGGGCTACACCAATCTGCAATCGGTGATCCAAAGCGCTATGGGCGATTGGGAGTATGCCGCACCGCAAAGCGGTGAGTACCAGCAGACATTGCAATCTGCTGACCTTGACGGAGACGGAAATAACGAATATTTGCTGTTTGCGAAAAGCAATTCTGCGGAAAAGCCGCTGCGCATCTTCATCTTCTGCGGTGACGGCGGGCAGTACTGGCTGCAGGATACCATTGAGTGCATCGGCTCGGTCTTTGACCGGGTAGCTTATGTGAAGCTGCAGCAGGGTAAGGGCGTGCAGCTCATCGTAGGACATCAGGTCAGCGATCAGGTGCCGAAATCCTTGTCGGTTTATCAAATGTCAGGCGGCGATATGGAGCGGATATTGACTACGAATTACTACCGCTTCCTGACCTGCGATTTGGATCAAAACCAACTGAGCGAAGTGTTCGTGATCCACCCGGATGTGGAGAACAACGGCAAATGCGTTGCCGAGTTGTACGGCTGTAATGATGGCGCAATTGAACGCTCTCAGGAGGTGCGCCTTTCCGCTCCTGCAGACAGCATCCGGCGCATCGTTGTGGGAAAGCTGAGTGATGGCGCCGCGGCTGTGTATGTCGCAAGTGAACTGGATGCCAATTCCATTATTACCGATGCCTGCGCATTGATCGATGGTCAGCTTACCAATGTTTCGCTTTCAGCCGAATCCGGCACCAGCGTGCAGACCATCCGTAACTACTATGTCTACGCTGATGATATTGACGGTGATGGTGTATTGGAGCTGCCCCGGTTGGTTTCCTTGGCCACCGGCTCAAATACGGACAGCGACGAAACCCAGTATGTGATCCAATGGTATGCGCTCAATTCCGATGGAACAACAGTGGACAAGATGTACACCTACCATAATTTCGTTGGTAGATGGTATCTGAAGGTAGATCCGGGAATTGCCGGTGAGCTCACTGCTGCCCAGCGTGGCAACAGCTATGAGTTTGGCCTTTGGGATGCGAAAAATGAGCGAGGCCAAAAGCTGATGACACTGTATGTACTTACCGGCCAGCGCCGTGAAGAGCAGGCTGTGGAAGATAATCGTTTCGTTGTTTATAAGAACGAATCCACAATTTACGCAGTCAAGCTGGAGGTTGCATCGGCGGCCTACGGAATGACCCAGGAGAGTCTGATCGACAGCTTCCACCTGATCGTTGACGATTGGAACTCCGGAATGATGTAAGAGGTGTAACTATGAAGAAGGTTTTAATATTGGAAGATGAGGCCAATATCCGCAGCTTCGTTGTGATCAACCTGAAGCGTGCCGGCTATGAGGTCGTAGAAGCGGGTACGGGCTACGATGCGCTGGACAAGCTGGAGCAGCATCCGGACATCGGTGTGGCGATCCTGGATGTGATGCTGCCGGATATCGATGGCTTTGAGGTTTGCCGCCGTATCCGTGCCAGCGGTATGAAGATCGGCGTTATTATGCTCACTGCCCGCACTCAGGAGGATGACAAGGTCACCGGCTTGATGACCGGCGCGGATGACTATGTTACCAAGCCTTTTTCCCCGGCGGAACTGACCGCCCGCATTGATGCGCTGTTCAGAAGAGTAGGTAACAATACCGCCAAGGTTACATCCGATATGCTCAAGCAGGGCCCGTTTACCCTGAACCTGCGTAATCACAGTCTGGAGAAGAACAGTGTCAAAGTGCGCCTGACCCAGGTGGAATATGCAATTGTCAAGCTGTTTATGCAAAATCCCGGCAAGCCTCTGTCCAGAGAGAACATCCTGGCAATGGTTTGGGGTCGGGATTATGTGGGCGATTTAAAAATCGTAGATGTGAATATCCGCCGTTTGCGGATTAAAATTGAGGATGACCCCCAAAACCCGGACTATATTATGACAGTTTGGGGACACGGTTATCAGTGGGGTCGATAATCATCAGAAAAGAGGGTTGAGATGAAAAAAGCAGGCTCATTGCGTCGACGCTGGTTTATGAATACTGTGGGCGTAGTCTGCATTTTCGGCTTGGCCTGTGTATTTGCGGTGACGGCGGTGTTCGGCGTGTATTATTACTCGTCGCTGGAAACGGATATGCACTACCGTGCTGACAATACTGCGGATTTCTTCGCAGAAAATGTCCAGCAGGACTATAATTATTTCTACCAATCCTGCATCAACTATGCAAAATCCTATTCGGAAAAGGATAAGCTGGAGCTGCAGTTCATTGATGTTAACCGCAAGGTGGTTGCCACCTCCTACGGCGATTGGATGGACGAATCTCCTGCCACACAGGATATTGAGGATGCTTTCACATCCCGGGATTTTGGTAAATTCGTCGGCCGGGATCCGGTGACGGGCGAGCGTGTAATGGCGCTGAGCAAAGCGATGATCTACAATAACGGCGAGGTCATCGGCGTTCTGCGCTATGTGACATCCACCAAGCTGGTGGATCGGCAGATTGCTTTTGTGGCTATGTGCGCGCTGCTGGCGCTGCTTGTTGTGGTGCTGGTGGTTGTGCTTAGCAGCAATTATTACATTCGCTCGATTTTGGTGCCCATGTCGGAGATCACAGAAAAGGCGAAGCTGATCGCCGCCGGCAGCTATGGCAGCCAAATTCAAACAAAATATGACGATGAGATCGGCGAACTGGCCGATACCATAAATGCGCTTTCCCTTCAGATCAGCCAAAATGAGAAGGTGCAGCGTGATTTCATTTCTTCTCTTTCCCACGAATTGCGCACACCGCTGACCTCCATCACCGGCTGGAGCGAAACGCTGCTTGCCGGAGATACCCTGGATCCCGACACCCGCAGAGGTATGCGGATCATCCTTCGGGAAGGCAAACGGCTGACGGAGATGGTGGTGGATCTTCTGGACTTTAACCGTATTCAGGACGGCAGAATGACCCTGAATATGGAGATCTATGACATTCGCGGCGAGTTTGAAGATACGGTGTTTATGTACAGTAGCCGTGCCGCGCAGGACGGCATCGTGCTGGAATATCTGGAAAATGACGAGGATATTCCGGAAATCTCCTGCGACCACGAAAGAATGCGGCAGGTATTCCTGAATATTCTTGATAACGCTGCCAAGCACGGCGGCGAAGGCAAGAAGATCGACGCATCCGTATTTATGGATGGTCAGCAGATCGTCTTTCAGATCCGGGACTATGGCCCCGGCATCCCCGAAGATGAATTGCCGCTGGTTAAGAAGAAATTTTACAGAGGCAGTATGAAAAACCGCGGTACCGGTATCGGTCTTGCAGTTTGCGAGGAGATCGTAAATCTGCATAGCGGCACACTGACTCTTGAAAACGCGGAAGGCGGTGGCACACTGGTAACGGTGCGTCTGCCTGCGTTCCAATAAGTGAGGATTTATGAAAAAAGAAGATGTACAGCCCTGCTGTGAGAAATTTAAGACAATGATCGGTGGTCAGGCGCTGATCGAGGGCATTATGATGCGTGGCCCTGAAAAGGATGCCATTGTCGTTCGCCGCGGTGAGGAGCTTGCGCTGGAGGTCACACCTCGCAAGACCCACAAAAAAGGCTCGGTGGCCACCTGGCCGCTGATCCGTGGTGCGGTGAATTTCTTTGATTCCCAAGTGGTGGGCGTTAAGGCATTGATGCGTAGCGCTGACCTGAACCCGGAGGTAGAAGAATCCGAGCCCTCCAAATTCGATCTTTGGCTGGAAAAGAAGCTGGGCAATGAAAAATTCCAAAAGTGGCTGGTAGGCGTTTCGGTAGCAATTGGCCTGGGCCTTTCGATCCTGCTGTTCTTCCTGCTGCCGGCGATGATCGTAGGCTTTTTTGATACGTTTATCCACAATACTGTGGTCCTGCATTTGATTGAGGGCCTGGTCCGTATGGCTATCTTTATGGCTTATATGGTGCTGGTGTCCCGGATGAACGAAATGAAGCGTGTGTTTGCCTACCACGGCGCGGAGCATAAGACCATCCGCTGCTATGAAGCAGGTTTGCCCCTGACGGTGGAAAATGTCCGGCAGCAGACCCGTCTGCATCCTAGGTGTGGCACCAGCTTCCTGCTGGTGGTGATGGTGATCTCCATTTTGGTGTTCTCCGTTGCATCCTCTGCGCTGCTGGCGATTGTGCCGATGCTGGAGGCGATGCGTGGTGGAATGCTGTACCGGCTGATTATGATCATATACAAGCTGCTTTTGCTGCCTTTGGTGGTAGGCGTTACCTATGAGATCAACCGCTGGGCCGGCAAGCACGACAATGTCTTTACAAAGATCATCACAGCGCCGGGTATGTGGATGCAGAAATTCACTACCAGAGAGCCTGACGATTCGATGATCGAGGTGGCCATCAAGGCTGTGGAGGCGGTACTCCCGGAAAACGAGGGGGATGACCGTTGGTAAAGACATATTCTCAGCTGTATTTGGACACTCGTCAGACATTGATGCAGGCCAATGATGCACAGGAAGCTGGCTTTATTGCCCGGCAACTGCTGTGCCACGTAAGCGGAAAGACCTGGGAGCAGATTATCACTGACAGCGCTTTGTATGCGTCCCAGGACGTCTGCGATCAGTTGCCTTTTTTGGCGGTAAGAGTGCTGAAAGGGGAGCCGCTGGCGTACATTTTAGGCGAATGGGAGTTCTACGGCCTGAAGCTGTTTGTGGATCGCAATGTGTTGATCCCCCGGGATGATACCTGCGCGGTGACCGAGCTTGCCATTGCGGCAGCATCGGCTCTGCAAGGCAGACCCAGGATCCTGGATCTTTGCACCGGCTCCGGCTGTATCGGCCTTGCGATTGCCGACCGGGTCAAGAACGCACGTGTAACCCTGGCGGATATTTCCCGGGAAGCCCTGGCCGTTGCGAAGAAGAACATCACACGCAATCAGCTAAGTGCACGGGTAAGCGCTGTGCAGGCGAACGCAATGGAAGCGCCCAGCCCGTTCCTTGGCGAGTTTGATCTGATCGTTTCCAATCCGCCTTATATCACGGCGCAGGAAATGAAGGAGCTGGACTTAAGCGTCAGCAAATACGAGCCACATTTGGCGCTTTTCGGCGGCGATGACGGCCTTGATTTTTACCGTGCAATTGCCGTAAAATACAAGAATGCGCTGCGTCCCGGCGGCTACCTGTGCTTTGAATTTGGTATGGGTCAGGGGGATGCGGTTTGCAAAATTCTCGAAATGAATCAGTATACCATTCTGGAGCGTTCCAGAGATTATAATGACATAGAACGGGCAGTCATTGCCCAACGGAAGGAAGATTAACTATGGCTACGAAAAAGACAGCTTATGAAGCACCCACCCCCGCATCTGACAAGAAGAAGGCTCTGCTGACCGCGATTTCCCAAATCGAAAAGAATTTCGGTAAGGGTACCGTTATGCGCCTGGGTGACCGTCCCGATATGAATGTGGATGCCATTCCCACTGGCTCCCTGGCACTGGATGCAGCGCTGGGCATTGGCGGTGTCCCCAAGGGCCGTATCATTGAGATTTACGGACCGGAATCCTCAGGCAAGACTACCCTTGCCCTGCACATCTTGGCTGAGGCGCAGAAGATGGGCGGCGAAGTTGCCTTTGTGGATGCGGAGCACGCGTTGGATCCCGTTTACGCTGCCGCACTGGGCGTTGATACCGACAATATGCTGATCTCTCAGCCCGACACCGGCGAGCAGGCATTGGAAATTACCGATGCGCTGGTGCGTTCCGGCGCTGTAGATGCCGTCGTTGTGGACTCCGTTGCAGCATTGGTTCCCAAGCAGGAAATTGAGGGCGAAATGGGCGACACCTTCGTGGGCCTGCAGGCAAGATTGATGAGCCAGGCTCTGCGCAAGCTGGCCGGTACTATTGCCAAGACCAATTGCGTGGTTATCTTTATCAACCAGCTGCGTATGAAGATCGGCGTGATGTACGGCAATCCAGAAACCACCACCGGCGGTAATGCACTGAAGGTCTATTCCTCTGTTCGCCTGGATGTGCGCCGCACTGAGGCCATCAAGGAAGGCGGCAATGTGATCGGTAACCGCACCCGTGTCAAGGTTGTGAAGAACAAGGTTGCACCTCCGTTCCGTGAGGCTTACTTTGACATTATGTACGGTCAGGGTATCAGCAAGTGGGGCGAGCTGGTGGATCTGGCTGTGGAGATGGATATTATTCAGAAGTCCGGCAGCTGGTTCAGTATGGGCGATGAGCGCATCGGCCAGGGTAAGGACAGCGTTAAGACCTTCCTGCAGACCAACCCCGACATTGCCGAGGAAGTGGAAGCAAGAGTGCGTGAGAACCTGCTGAAGGCAACACAGGTCAGCAAGGCACCTGCAACCGCTGCATCCAAGCCCATCGCCGTCAGCGCTGACGATTTTGATGATGAAGATTGAGCATTTGGCCACATCCCCGGACCGGGCAGGGCGTTATACCCTCCGGTTTGAGGATGGCTCGTCTATGCGCCTTTACCGGCAAACGGTAGAGGACTTTGGCTTGTATCCCGGTATGGAAATGGACGAAGCGCAGATCAAAAAGCTTCGCGCCGCTGCGGGGCAGATGTCTGCCAAGATGCGTGCGGTGCGGATTGTGTCTGCTTCCAGCATCTCCAGGCGAGAGCTGGAGCGCCGCCTGGTGCAAAAGGGCGAGGACCCCTGTGATGCGCAAAATGCGGTACAATGGATGTCCGATCTTTCCCTGGTGGACGATGCAAAGACTGCAGAGCAGATCGTCAGCAGTTGCATCCGCAAGGGCTACGGCCTGAGCAGGGCAAAGCAGGCGCATTATGAAAAGCGAATTCCCAGGCAGTATTGGGATGCGGCTTTGGCGGACTACCCGGAGCAAGAGGATAAAATTTTGGAATTCCTGCGTGCGAAACTGTCTGCAGATGCGGACGAAAAGGCGATAAAGCGTGCTGTGGATGCGCTGATCCGCCGTGGCCATCGCTACGGAGCGATCAGAAAGGCGCTGGAGCAGCTTGACTTTGATGCAGAGGAATTCCCGGAGGAATAAAATGGCGAACATTGGATTCATCTCACTTGGCTGCGCCAAGAATCAGGTAGATTGCGAGCGGATGATGTACCGCATTCAAGAGGCAGGTCATACAGTCTGCGCCGGTATTGCCGGCTGTGATGCCGTTGTGATCAACACCTGCGGCTTTATTGATTCTGCAAAGGCAGAGGCGATCGAACATATTTTGCAGACGGCTGCATTGAAGGCGGAGGGCCAAGTGGGCAAGATCCTGGTTACCGGCTGCCTTTCCCAGCGCTACCAGCAGCAGATCCTGGAGGAAATGCCCGAGGTTGACGGTGTGCTGGGTACCGGCAGCTATGATAAGATCGTGGAAGCTGTGGAAGCGCTCTTAAACGGCGAGAATGTCTTTGATTTCGGCTCCATTGATGCGCCTGAGCAGGAGACTGGTCGGATTCTGACCACCCCGGAGCATTACGCATTCTTAAAGATTGCGGAAGGCTGCGACAATCGCTGCAGCTACTGTATTATTCCGTATCTGCGTGGCAAATTCCGCAGCCGGCCAATGGACGATGTGCTGTATGAAGCACGGCTTTTGGCGGCATCCGGCGTGAAGGAACTGATCGTTGTGGCGCAGGATACCAGCCGCTACGGCACGGATCTTCCCGGCCACAAGCGACTGTTGTCGGAGCTTCTGCGGGAGCTGTGCAAAATTAAGCAACTGCATTGGATTCGGGTGCATTATGTGTATCCCGATGAGATCGATGATGATTTCATTGATGTAATGGCAACAGAGCCTAAAATTGTCAAATATTTGGACATTCCCATCCAGCATTGCAACAGTAAGATCCTGAAGCTGATGAACCGCAGAGGTGATCGTGCATTCCTGGAAGCTCTGTTTCAGAAGCTTCGTGAGCGGATACCCGGCCTGGTGCTGCGTACAAGCGTCATTACGGGCCTGCCCGGTGAGGGTGAGGAAGAATTCATCGAGCTTTGCGAATTCCTGAAGCAGCAGCGCCTGGAGCGTGTGGGCGCATTCCCATTCTCTCCGGAGGATGGCACGCCAGCTGCTGAGATGGTGCATCCTGACCTGGATGTAGCTATTGACCGGGCAGAAATGGTGCATGCAATTCAGTCTGCCATTATGGACGCATACAGCGAAGGCATGATTGGAACGAGAATTGAAGTTCTTGTGGATGGCTTCGATGATGAATTCCAGCAGTATTTTGGCCGTACTTACGCGGATTCTCCGGAAATCGACGGCAGAGTTTGGATTGCCAGCGACGAACCGCTGGTGGAAGGCAGCTTTGTTACGGTGGAGATCGACGGCTTGATCGAGGGCGATCTGTCCGGATTTGTAGTGGAGGAATAGAAGATGACACTGGCAAGCAAAATTACTATGATCCGGGTGGCATTCATCCCGATCTTTATGGCATTTATGTATATGGGCGGCGGTGTACCCGGTCTTTGGATGTGGCTTTCCTTGGTTGTGTTCATTTTGGCCAGCATCACCGATTATATTGACGGACAGATCGCAAGAAAGCGCAATCAGATCAGTGATTTCGGCAAATTTTTGGATCCGCTGGCGGATAAGCTGCTGACCATTGCCGCAATGGTGATATTCTGCGAATGGGGAATGATGCCTGCTTGGGCGCTGATGATCGTACTGACCAGAGAATTTGCCGTTACCGGACTTCGGGTTGTGGCTGTGGGCAAGGGCAAGGTCATCGCTGCCGGCTGGAGCGGCAAGGTAAAGACCGCCTGCACGATGGTTGGCCTTTGTGTATGGATGGCATTCCCCGGTAATGCATTGATCGCCGGTGTTGTTACCGGTGTGATCGTGGTCACTACGGTGTACTCCGGTGTGGAGTATTTCATTCAGAATTGGAACTGTCTTTGGAACAAAGATTGAGGTGAGATAAATGGAGCGTTTGAAGCGCTGTAAGCTGTTTCTGTTTGATATGGACGGAACGCTCTATTTGGGCAATCGCCTGTTTGATTTCACAAAAGAGCTGCTTCGCACCATCCGGGCGACCGGCGGACGGTATATGTTTATGACCAACAATTCGTCCAAAAGCGTGGCAGATTACATTAAAAAGCTGACAGCTTTGGGCATTGAAGCGAAGTATGATGACTTTATGACTTCATCTCAGGCTACTGCTTATTATCTGAAAAAGCATTACCCGGGAAAAGTTCTTTATGTCAGCGGTACACAATCGCTGATGGATGAGCTGATAAAAGAGGGCTTTGAGATTACTGATGATACGCGCAAGACTGAGGTCATCGTCAGCGGCTTTGATACGGAGCTGACCTTCCAAAAGCTTTACGATGTGTCAAAAATGCTTTGTACCCGGAATCTGCCCTATATTGCTACCAATCCGGATTTCGTTTGCCCAACGGAATTCGGCAGCGTTCCCGATTGTGGCAGCGTCAGTGATATGCTCTTCAATGTCAGCGGAAAACGTCCGCTGTTCATTGGGAAGCCATCGGCGCTGATGCCCAGGCTTGCGATGGAAAAATGGGGCGTAACACCGGAGCAGACGGCAGTTATCGGTGACAGAATTTATACGGATATCAAAAGCGGTCTGAATGCCGGCGCACTGACAGTGCTGGTTATGAGCGGCGAAACGACTGCTCAGATCCTGGAGGAATCTGAGGATAAACCGCATTTGGTGCTGCAAGATTGCAGCGAAATGATCCCAATCTTGAATGGAGGAAGTGAAAATGAAGAAAATCATTGATGCATTTGACTATGCCGGAGATATCTGCAAGGCAATGAAAAAGGGCATCCTGCTGACCACCAAGGCAGACGGTCAGGTCAATACTATGACCATCGGTTGGGGCACAATGGGCATTGAGTGGGGCAAACCCATTTTTGTTGCCTATGTTCGTGGTAGCCGCTACACCCACGAGATGATCGAGAAGAATAAAGAATTTACCGTCAACATCCCGGTGGGGGAGTATGACAGCAGGATACTGGGTGTTTGTGGCACAAAGTCCGGTAGAGATATGGATAAGATCGGGGAACTGGGTCTTACCCTGGAAGAGCCCCTGAATTGCTGCGTGCCCGGCATTAAGGAGCTGCCGCTGACCCTGGAATGTAAGGTGCTGTACCGTATGGAGCAGACCCTGGATACTATCCCGCAGGATATTTTGGACCGCTATTATCCCGGTGGCGATTTCCACTATGCCTACTACGCTGAGATCGTCGGCGCTTATATTGCGGAATAACGAAACGCCCTATGGTTGCTCCATAGGGCGTTGTTTTATAGCTTTCTTGCGTAACCGCAGCGGCGGCAGAGGGGCTCGCAGGCTTTTCGCTCAGAAAACCCGTTGTAGATCGCTTGCGCACGGCTTGAATTCAGGATTTCATCCAGCTCTTGTGTCAGCAGATTACCCAGGGGGATATCGCCTTCGTGATCCAGGCAGCATGGCACAACTGTACCATCGCAGAGCACGCCGATCTGATCCCGCAGGCCGTAGCAGAAGATCTTTTCTGTGCCTTCCTCGCAGCCTAGATCCGGCCAGTCGAACTTATCGCCGTATTCAAGGTAGATCTTGTCGCCAAGTCGAATACCTCGGGCTTCTGTTACCCAGGGTTTTGGGAAAAATCCGCAAAACTGCTCTAAAATCTCATCATTTTTCGCATCCTTGCCGCCCTGATTCCACAGCCGAAATGTGACGATCTTTCTGCCCTGCGCAGCCCTGGCAAAGGTGAAGCAGCTATCGAGATACCTTTTCAGCGACATCCCGATTTCATTGGCTTCAAAGCTGTGCAGGGAGATATTTACCTTATGCAGACCCGGCGAATTCAGCAGCATATCCTGATGCCGGCTTAGGAGCGTTGCGTTGGTGGTAAGGATCACCTTGAAGCCCTGCTCTGCAGCCAGTTCCAGGAAACGGCTCAACCGGGGATGGCACAGCGGCTCACCCATCAGGTGGAAGTACAAAAAATCCGTATAGGGCTTCAGTTTTCCAATCAAATGGGAGAATTCTTCTTCTGACATTGCTTTCGGGGGTCGTTTCGTACCCGGGCAAAAGCTGCAATGCAGGTTGCAGATATTGGAGATTTCCAGATAAACCTTGCGAAACCGCTTCAATTCGACCCCTCCTAAAAGTGTGATGGTTCCATTATAGCAGATTTCGCCTGATTTGCAAGATTACAGATCCATTGCCGGATTCATCGCATAGACATTTCTTTGATTCAGCTTCTCCCGCATCTGCTGCAGACTTTCACCGAAGCGCTGGAAGTGGACGACCTCCCGTTCCCGCAGGAACTTGATAACATCGTTGACATCAGGGTCATCAGAAAGCCTGAGAATGTTATCGTAGGTCACCCGGGCCTTCTGCTCAGCAGCCAGGTCCTCGGTCAAATCGGCGATGGGATCGCCCTTTACCTGCATACTTGCAGCAGACCAGGGGAAGCCGGAGGCGGCTGTGGGATAGACGCCGATTGTATGGTCTACAAAATAGGGTGCAAGGGGGCTGTTCTCAATGTCCTTTTCCTTTAGATTTCGGGTCAACTGGTGGATGATGGCACCGATCATCTCAAGGTGGCCCAATTCTTCCACGCCCACGTCCGTCAGGAGGGCTTTTTGCTCGTCAAAGGGCATCGAGTACCGCTGGGACAAATACCGCAGCGATGCACCCAGCTCGCCGTCAGGGCCGCCGTACTGGCTGATGATAATGGATGCCAGCTTCGGGTTGGGACGGGCGATCTTTACGGGATATTGCAGTTTTTTGTTATAAAGAAACATAGCTTAGCCCTCCTTATTCGCTGCATATTCCCAGGGCCAGGGATCGCACAGCCAGGTATAGGTGCGATCCTTGACGGGATTTGCGTGAGTCAGCGGTTTGCATTCTTCGGAATATTTCATCATCAGGTCGTGGTACAGCTTTTGGTAGTTGCGGTATAGCTCCAGCGCTTCGCTGTCACCCGGATGGGTATCCAGATACAGCGCCAGCTCCTGTACGGCGAAGCCGATGGCTTGCAGCTCGTGCTTCGGCGTCGGGGATTTTTCTTTGGTGTTGACCATCCCACGGAAGGGCAGGTCAAGGCCGGGGTACAGCGTGCCACGGATAAGACCTCTGCGGGCTTCGTAGCGTGCCGGATTTTCCATCTGGAACGGCACATAGGGATTGGCCAGAGGGGCTTTCGACGGGAGTTTCCCCATTTTGCAGCCCATCTGCTCAGATTTGCGATAGTCCAAAGTGATTCCTCCAATCGGAATATATTGGGAACAGTCGTTCCAAAGCATACTATGCCGAAATCCGCCGTTTCGTTCAAAAGGGAAGCTCTCGTGCATAGAATACATTGAGGTGTTGTCCGTGAGAAAAGCAAACTGGGTCGGCTTTCTGCCGTTTTATTTACTGACCGTGATCGCATTCATTGGCCTGGCAATGTGGGGCAGTAAAGCAACCACTACCATTGCGCAAAATCGCCCGATAGAGAGGGAAAATACCATCGTCATTGATGCTGGACACGGTGGGATTGATGGCGGCGCAACTTCCTGCAGCGGCGTGCTGGAGAGCAAGCTGAATTTAGACATTGCGCTGCGCCTGGAAGCGATGATGAAGCTGCTGGGCTTTGATACTTTGATGATCCGCACCACGGATACTTCCGTTTATACGGAAGGGGATACCATCGCATCCCAAAAGGTGTCAGACCTGAAGGAAAGGGTGCGGATCGTGAACAATACCCACAATGCGCTTCTTGTCAGTATCCACCAAAATACCTTTCCCGATGGTCGCTATTCCGGCGCCCAGGTGTTCTATGGCGGAGAGGATGACAGCGCTGAGCTGGCGCAGACATTGCAAACAAACCTGAATCGAACTCTATGCCGTGGCAGCAACCGCAAATCAAAAAAGGCAAATGGTGTTTACCTGATGCAAAATATCAATTGCACCGGCGTATTGATTGAGTGCGGTTTTCTTACGAATCCGGAGGAGGAAGCAAAACTGCGCAGCAGTGAATACCAAAACCAGCTTTGTTGCGTCATAGCTTCCACCGTCAGCATTTTTGCCCAATCACAAGACGAAGGTTGACAAAAAGAGGGAAATGTGATATTTTATCCTGGAAATACGGTGAAGGGGAGTTTCCGCTCCAGGTGCCGCTCAGAGAGTTTCCGGTTGGTGCGAGGGAATGTGGTACGGTGTGGATTGTCGCCCCGGAGTTTGCTTCCTGAAATGACAGTAGGGAAGTGCGGGTATGCCCGTTACAGCTTTTGAGTGTCCGGTTTTCCGGAAATTCAGGTGGTACCGCGGAATGAGTAATTTTTCGCCCTGAGTCTTTTGGCTCAGGGCGTTTTTGTTTGCAAAGGAGTGTTTAGTATGGCACGAGAACTGCCCAAGGTGTATGACCCTCAGCAGGTCGAATCAAAAATCTATAAAATGTGGGAGGATGGTGGCTATTTCCACGCAGAAAAGGATTCCTCCAAGAAGCCCTTTACCATCGTAATGCCGCCCCCCAATGTTACGGGCCAGCTGCATATGGGCCACGCAATGGATGCCACACTGCAGGATACGCTGATCCGCTTCAGACGAATGCAGGGCTTTAATGCGCTGTGGATCCCCGGCACAGACCATGCCGGCATCGCCACTCAGATCAAGGTGGAAGAAGAACTGCGTACCAAAGAAGGCCTGAGCCGCCACGATCTTGGCCGTGAGAGATTCCTGGAGCGTGTTTGGGAATGGAAGCGCAAGTATGGCAATCGCATCGTTGAGCAGCAGAAGAAGCTGGGCGCATCCTGCGATTGGGATCGGGCAAGATTCACGATGGATGAAGGCTGCTCTCAGGCTGTGCGTGAGGTGTTTGTTTCTCTGTACGAAAAGGGCCTGATCTACAAAGGCAGCCGCATCGTTAACTGGTGCCCCCATTGTGTTACCGCTCTTTCTGATGCCGAGGTCGAGTATGTGGACAAGCCCGGTAATCTGTGGCACATGAAGTACCCCATTGTGGGCGAAGAGGGCCGCTTTGTTGTGGTGGCTACCACCCGTCCTGAGACGATGCTGGGTGACACCGGCGTGGCCGTCAACCCCAATGACGCGCGCTACCGGGATCTGATTGGCAAGATGTGCCTGCTGCCGCTGATGGATCGTGAGATCCCCATCGTGGCTGACGAATATGTTGACCTGGAATTTGGTACCGGTTGCGTAAAGATGACCCCGGCACACGACCCCAATGATTTCGAGGTTGGCTTGCGCCATAACCTGGAGACCATCCGTGTCCTGGACGATAACGGCAGAATCAACGAGCAGGGTGGCAAATACTGCGGTATGGATCGTTATGAGGCCCGCAAGGCCATCCTTGCCGATCTGGAGGCGCTGGGCCTGCTGGAGAAGATCGAGGAGCATCAGCACAATGTTGGCACCTGCTACCGCTGCGGCAATGATGTAGAGCCCATCGTTTCCGCGCAGTGGTTTGTTAAGATGGAGCCTTTGGCTCGGGAAGCCATCCGCTGCGTAAAGGATGGCGAGACGAAGTTCGTACCCGAGCGCTTCACCAAGAACTATATGAACTGGATGGAGAATCTGCACGATTGGTGCATCTCCCGTCAGCTTTGGTGGGGTCATCAGATCCCCGTTTGGTACTGCGCTGAGTGCGGCCATATGACTTGCACCCGGGAAGATCCCTGCGCTTGTGAAAAGTGCGGCAGCACCAACATAGAGCGTGATCCTGATGTGCTGGATACCTGGTTCAGCTCTGCTCTATGGCCTTTCTCCACTTTGGGCTGGCCCGAAAAGAACCAGGATTTGGACTATTTCTATCCCACCGATGTGTTGGTCACCGGTTATGATATCATCACCTTCTGGGTTTCCCGTATGATCGTGTCCGGTATGGAGCACATGAATCAGGCACCGTTCCACACCGTGCTGATCCACGGCCTTGTCCGTGATAATCAGGGCCGCAAGATGTCCAAGAGCCTGGGCAACGGCATCGATCCGTTGGAGATGATCGAAAAGTTTGGCTGCGATGCGCTGCGTATGAACATGGTTACCGGCAACTCTCCCGGAAACGATATGCGTTTCTATGTGGAGCGCTGCGAGGCAATGCGTAACTTTGCCAATAAGCTGTGGAACGCCAGCCGCTATGTTATGATGAACCTTTCTGAGGATGCGGTGAACGTTCTGCCTGCTACGGGCAAGCTGGAGATCGCTGACAAGTGGGTGCTGTCCAAGCTGAATGTGCTGATCGCTGAGGTTACTGAGAATTTGGAGAAATATGAGCTTGGCGTTGCCATTTCCAAGATCTATGACTTCATTTGGGACACCTACTGCGACTGGTATATCGAGCTGACCAAGGCAAGACTGTACTCCGAGGACGAGAGCCGTAAGCAGACCGCCATTGCTGTGCTGGTTTACGTGCTGGATCAGGTGCTGCGGCTGCTGCATCCGTTTATGCCCTTCATCACAGAGGAAATTTGGCAGAGCCTGCCCCACGAAGGTGAAGCCCTGATCGTTGCCAAGTGGCCCACTTATAGCGAGAATTTGGCATTTAAGGAAGAGGAAGCGCTGATGGAGTCCGTTATGAACGCTATCCGTGCCATCCGTAACCGCCGCAGTGAGATGAATGTTCCTCCCAGCAAGAAGGCTGCGCTGTTCGTTCTGACCTCCAAGCCTCAGATCTTTACGGAGGGCGAGGGCTTCATTCAGAGATTGGCTTATGCTGACCAAATGACCCTGCTGGACAAAGAGCCGGAGAATTTGGACGGTATGGTCTGCTGCACCACGGCCGATGCCAAGCTGTATATTCCTATGGGTCAGCTGGTGGATGTTGCCAAGGAGCTGGAGCGGATCGCCAAGGAGCTGGAGGCACAGAGAAGATTCCTGGCAAGCCTGGAAGCAAAGCTCTCCAATGAGAACTTTGTGTCCCGCGCGCCCGAGGCTGTTGTGAATGCCGAGCGTGAAAAGGCAAAGAAAACCCGTGACCTGATCGCCCAGCTGGAAGAAAGCGAAGCGGCAATGAAGAAGCTGTAATAAGGTAAAATAAAAGGACTGTTGCATTTCGCAACAGTCCTTTTTGTTTCGGTAAACTGCCCGTCATAGGTGGGCATATTATTGAAAATAACTGCTTTCGACAGCGGGAACATAATAGGTCGAATAGAGCTTGATGTTTTGGTCAAACTTTTCAGAAAGGCGAATATTGGGATCTTCTACATAAAAGCGATAGTAGGGGATGAAATAGTCATCAAATACGGAATTTTGATAAACCAGCTCCACTTTTCGGATATATTCCTTACCGGGAAATGCCTCTCCGCAATCAGTTGAATATTGACCGCTTATTAGCAGTTCCTGCGCTTTGGAAGCTCTTATGATGGGATAATCTGCGACTTTTTGGGACAGATCGGTGTTCTCGATGATTACGCTGGATAAGCCATCATCGCTGCACCAGAACTTGATGAAGCGGAAGTTATAATTGATGATTTCCTCTGTAAGGTCATCGCTGCCATTATAGAAATAGATTTGATAATTCGGCTCTCCATAGAAGTTATAGTCACCCTCAATGCTGATCTGTGGATCGTCCATACCAATTAGGTCGCAGTATTCAGTTTTCAAATATTCTGCAATGGCAAGCGCTTCATCATAAGACATGTTGTACGAGGGGATATATTCCTCAGGCAGGGAAATTGCTGGCTCAAAATCAATTCTTGCGGACAACATCTGATCCACATCAATGGTCACTCCATCTGCTTTGATGATTACCTTTGTCGGACCGGTGCTGTCCTCGGGGACGGGCTTGCCGCTGTAACTTTCGAATTCCATATTTGGTGATTCAATGCCCAATCGTGTAGCCATATCCAAGGCCAATGCTTTCAGATCGTTTATATCTGCGCCCCAGGCTTCACCGGCGCCATTGGATGACAGTAGATTGTCATATACTGGTAGAGATTCCAATTCGGCGGTTTCATACCAAGGGTTGTTGTTGGTAATCTGAGAGATGTCGTATGCGCTATATCCTCCGCCTCCGGCTCCACCGTGGTTTGTTGTGTGGTTTATGGTCGGCTGTGTTGGATCCACCTGAGGAATTTCCTGCGGCTGTAGTTTCAAAAATGCGGCGACAATTATTGCGATACAAGCGGCAGCAGCGCCCAGTTTCAGCCAAATATTCACACTCCGCACCGGCACTTTATCCGCAGCCTCAATATATTTGGGGTCGATAAGACCCATTTTTTCCAATAGTTCAAAACCTCTCATAATGTGAAACCCTCCTTGATCAGCAAATCCCGCAGTTTGATGCGGCAGCGATGGAGTGTGGTCTTTACCTTACTTTCCGACAGCGCAAAGCGTTGGCAAATATCCTCTATGGAGTCTAAGTACCAGTACCGACGGATGAAAATGTTGCGCTTTTCTTCATTCAATTGGGCTAAAAAGGCATTCATCGTCTCTTTCAGCACCATATCATCCACCTGGCATTCGCTGTCATTGGGGGCAGGAATGCAGGCTTCCAGCTCCGCACTCAACTCGGCGACATAAGCGCTGCGCTTTAACCGGTTGCGATGCCGGCAGCAATTCAGGGATACGTGCCGGGTAATTCGCGCAAGAAAAGCGTATAAATAGCTTTTTGGCTCGTGAGGAGGAATGGAGTTCCACGCCTGTATGTAGGTGTCGTTTTCGCATTCTTCAGCGGTTGGATAGTCCTCAACGATACCGTATGAAAGCGCACGCAGGCGGCTGCCGTATTTATTGGCAGTATGCGCAACGGCAGATTCATCCCGCTGCAAATACAGATCAACGATCAAACTGTCGTCCATAGTCTCATCTCCTTTCGCTGTTAATGAAGGCCTTCACCCTAATAAGCACCGTTTATGACACCTGGGTTACACATTGCAAGAAAATTATAGCAAAAATTCTTTACCTTTTCAATTATGACAGCAAATTCGTTTTCCCCTGATTATACTTGTGATTGAACGCTTTACAAATGAATTTCAGCAGGAGGTAATCTAATGCAATTTACCAGTTTTCTGGAGAACGGACATCTGACAGTGGTGCTGACCGGGGAGATTGACCATCACTGTGCAAAGAACTATATTCAGGCAATCGCCGGCAAGATCGAGGCATATACGCCGGATGTTTGCATTCTGGATTTTCAGGATGTGACATTTGTGGATTCTTCGGGGATCGCCGTGGTGATCAATGCCCTGCGGAATATGTCCCAAATTGAGGGCAAGCTGGTCTTAACCGGCATCTGTGCCCAGCCAATGCGTGTTTTCAGGGCATCCGGAATTGATAAATTAGTGGAAATCAAGGAGGCAGTATGATGAAATTCGATAACTATATGATCTTAGAATTCCCCAGTAAATCCAGCAATGAGGCATTTGCACGGTCGGCTGTTGCCTGCTTTGCCGCGCAGATGGATCCCACCCTTGAAGAGCTGGGTGATATCCGCACAGCGGTATCGGAAGCGGTGACCAATTGCATTGTCCACGCCTATCCCAATGCGCTTGGCATCATTACGGTGCGCTGCCGCATTTTGAAGGATAATGTGCTGGATATTGTGGTCAAGGACAGGGGTATTGGGATTGCCGACATCGAGCAGGCTAAGCGGCCTATGTTTACCACCGGCGGCTCAGACCGCAGCGGTATGGGCTTTACCATTATGGAGAGCTTTATGACCACCTTTGAATTATCTTCTGAGCCGGAGAAGGGAACAACGGTACATATGCGCCGTAAGATTCAGCGAAGAAAATGACCGATCAAACAGAATTGATCCGCTTGGCGCAGACAGGGGACAAGCAGGCAGCGGAGCAACTGCTGATGAAAAATTCCGGGCTGATTTGGTCCGTTGCGAAGCGATTTATCGGCAGGGGAACGGATACAGAGGATCTATATCAGTTGGGCTGTCTTGGCTTTTTGAAGGCAGTGGATGGCTTTGACCTGCAGTATGGCACCCAGTTTTCCACCTATGCGGTGCCAAAAATATCCGGCGAGATAAGACGTTTTTTGCGTGATGACGGCGCTGTGAAGGTATCTCGTTCCATCAAGGAGCAGGCGGCGACCATCAAGACGGTGCGCAGCCAGTTGACCGCAGCATTGGGCAGGGAGCCTTCAGTGGCGGAAATCTCAGAGCAGACCGGCTTTTCCCTCGAAGAGATTGCACTTGCTGAGACTGCCACAGCATCCACGGAATCCATCCAAAGGGAAACCGGTGAAGACGGTTTCACCCTGGAAAATGTGCTGACCGATACAGAATCGGAAGAAAAACTGGTGGAGCGGATATCCCTTCGCCAAGCCATCGAAAAGCTGCCGGAGCAGGAAAAAATGGTGGTATTGCTGCGCTACTTCCACGGCTTGACCCAGGAGCGGGTTGCAAGAATTATCAGCGTCAGCCAGGTGCAGGTATCCCGAATTGAAAAGAGAGCCCTGGGCAATCTAAAAAAACTGCTGATGTGAGTAATTTCTGCTTTACCTTTGGTAAGTTTTGCGGTAAAATAGAAGCATCACAATGAGCAGGTGCAATTATGACAGAGAGCTATAACAAGAGATTTCTAACGGCCCGGCGCAAATATATTGCCGGACAGTTTTCAAAATTAAATACGATGCAGCAAGAGGCCGTCCTGACTACGGATGGGCCTCTGCTGTTGCTTGCAGGCGCCGGCAGCGGTAAAACCACCGTGCTGATCAATCGAATTGCCAATTTGATGCGCTTCGGCAGCGCCAGCGACAGTCATTTCGTTCCGGATACAGTTACGGAAGAGGACGTAGAATTTTTGGAGAATTTTCCGGATGACGCTACCGATTTTGACCGTCATCGGGCCGATCTTCTGTGCGCCCTGGAGCCCGCTGCGCCCTGGAGCATCATTGCCATTACCTTTACGAACAAGGCTGCCAATGAGCTGAAGGAGCGCCTGTCCGCAATGCTGGGCCCTCAGGCGCAGAATATTTGGGCGATGACCTTCCATTCGGCTTGCTGCCGCATTTTGCGCCGGGATATTGACCGGCTGGGGTATGACCGCAGCTTTACCATTTACGATACCTCCGATTCCGAACGGATTATGAAGGATATCATCCGTGATTTGGGCTTAGATGACAAGACGTTTCCGCCAAAGTATGTGCTGAATATTATCAGCAAGGAAAAGGATAGGCTGGTCTCGCCGGAGGCGTTTTTGGAGCGTGCCGAGAGCCAGAAGGATCAGAAATTTATCTACATCGCCCGGGCTTACAAGAAGTACCAGGCTCGGCTGAAGGATAACAATGCGGTGGATTTTGATGATATTATTGCGCTGACGGTGCGACTGCTTCAGGAGCACGAGGATGTGCGCAAATATTATCAAAAGAAATTCCGTTATGTGCTGGTGGACGAGTATCAGGATACCAACCATCTGCAGTTTTTACTTACGGGTCTGCTGTCCGGAGGATATGATAATATCTGCGTTGTGGGTGACGATGACCAGAGCATTTACCGCTTCCGTGGCGCCACCATCGCCAACATTTTGGACTTTGAAAAGCAGTACCGTGGCGCACGGGTGATTCGTTTGGAGCAGAACTACCGCTCCACGCAGGCTATTCTAAATGCTGCCAACGCTGTGATTGCCCACAATTTGGGCAGAAAGGGCAAGCGGCTTTGGACGGCCAACGGCGCTGGCACGCCCGTTACGGTTTACGAAGCAGGGGATGAGGGCACAGAGGCGAACTTTGTTGCCGGTCAGATTTTCGCCGGCTCCAAGGGTAAGAACTTCAGGGATTATGCGATCCTTTACCGTACCAACGCCCAATCCAATGCTCTTGAATACGCAATGAAGCGCAACGGTATTCCGTACCGCATCATCGGCGGCACCCGCTTCTTCGACCGTGCCGAAATCAAGGATATGCTATCGTATCTGTGCGTTCTGCACAACCGTGCGGACGATCTGCGGTTGCGGCGTATTGTAAACAATCCACCCAGAGGTCTGGGCGCAAAGACCATCGAGACTGCGGAGCGTTTGGCTGCGGCTGAGCAGGTACCACTCTACAGCGTGCTGTGCGATCCGTATTCCTATGCTTCGCTTGATAAGCCTGCGCAGAAAATGCTGCAATTTGTCAGCCTGATTGAGGGCTTGCAGGCGCTGTTGGACAGCGGTATGCCTTTGCCGGATTTTTATGAGGAACTGATGATTCGTACCGGCTATGCTGATATGCTGAAAGCGAAGGAAACGGAAGAAAATATCACCCGCCTTGAGAATATCCGAGAACTGAAATCCAGCATTTTGACCTATGTAGAAAATGCGGAAACGCCTACTTTGGCGGGATTTTTGGAAGAAATTTCGCTGTATACGGATATTGAGGAGTACAATGAGGACGACGATGCTGTGGTTATGATGACCATGCACTCCAGCAAGGGCCTGGAGTTTCCGCACGTATTCCTTGTGGGCTTTGAGGAAGGACTTTTCCCCGGTAGCCGCAGCATCGGTGATCAGGAGGAGATGGAAGAAGAGCGGCGGGTTTGCTATGTTGCGATTACCCGGGCTAAGCAGACCTTGACCATTTCCCACGCCCGGCAGAGAATGCTTTACGGCCGTACCGCTGCCGGTATCCCGTCCCGATTCCTGCAGGAACTGCCGGAGGCTGACATTGTCCGCAAAGGCCAGCAAGCCCCCAGGACAAGCTATTTTGATGATGGCTATTCCGGCTGGGAGCGCCCCAATTATGGCTATACAAGGCCGGCTGCCAAGCCCAGCTACAAGCCTCCGGTGTCTGCGCCAGCAGCGCCCAAGACGCCTGCTTTAGAGCTGAACAAGGGCGATATGGTGCAACATACTGCATTTGGCAGAGGTATGGTGCTGTCTGTTATGAAGATGGGTGGCGATGCGCTGCTGGAGATCGCATTCGATGAGATCGGCACGAAGAAATTGATGGCAAAAACTGCATCCGCCCATATGAAAAAGCTGTAATTATCGGCATTTTAGCGCATAAAATCACCTGAGGAGGTGGTTTTGTGCGTGAGAGATTTCGTAAAGGTTTTCGGTTTTTGTGCCTGCTGATCGCAATATTTTCGTTGCTGTTCGTGCTGTTTCGCATTCGCTATCGGGATGTGATCCGCACACTTGCTCAGACGCAGGTGCGCAACTCCACATCGGATCTTATCAACAAAGCCATTGACCGTCAAATTGAGACCGGCAATATTCTCTATGAGCGGATTGTTTACTTTGAAAAGGACCTGGACGGTCGCATTACGGCGCTGAAAACCAATATGAGCGAAGTCAACCGGCTGAAAACCGATATCCTAAGCATCATTAACGATGAAATCCTGGCGCTGGATACCAGCGACATCGGCATTCCGATGGGCAGCCTGATTCTGCCGGAATTTTTGTCCGGCAGGGGACCGACCATCCCGGTGCGGATTCTGTCGATTCGCAATTCAGACGCGGCATTTCAAAGCAAATTTACCGAAGCCGGCATTAACCAAACATTGCAGCAGCTGACCATGGATGTCAGCGTGGATGTTGCGATTTTGGTGCTGGGCGGTACGGATATTTTTACAGTTACCAGCCAGGTGGTGGTTGCCGAGACCATTATCGTTGGTCAGGTACCGGATACATTTTTCCAAACGGGAGGATCCTATGGAAATTAAAAAGAGAATTGATGAACTGACGAAGATACTGAACGAAGCAAACTATCGCTATTATGTGATGGATGATCCCGTAATGCTGGACTTTGAGTATGACCATCTGCTGCGGGAGCTGGAGGATTTGGAAAAAGCCCATCCGGAGCTGGCAAAGCCCGATTCTCCTACACAGCGTGTAGGCGGTGAGGCACTGAGTAAATTTGAAAAGCATACCCATAGCGTTCCTCTGATGAGCTTGCAGGATGTGTTTTCTACCGAGGAATTGCTGGAATTTTTGACCAAAACTTTGGAAACCTACCCGGATTCCCAGTTCTCTGTGGAACCGAAGGTGGATGGCCTGTCCGTGGCGCTGGAGTATGAAAACGGCCATTTTGTCCGGGGCGCTACCCGTGGCGACGGCAATGTGGGTGAGGATGTAACGGAGAACTTAAAGACCATTCGTTCCATTCCTATGACCCTGGAGGGCGCGCCTGAGCGGCTAATCGTCCGGGGCGAAGTGTTTATGCCCAAGAAGAGCTTTGCTCTTCTGAATGAGCAGCAGGAGCGTGAGGGAAAGCCCCTTTTCGCCAATCCCCGCAACGCTGCGGCAGGGTCGCTGCGACAGCTGGATCCCAAAATCGCCGCCAGTCGGATGCTGGACATTTATATTTTCAATGTGCAGCTTGCTGAAGGCGTGGAGTTCCAAAATCACCGGGAATCACTGGAATTCCTGCAGAAACTGAAATTCAAGGTGATCCCCTTTGCGGTGCTAAGCAGCGCCGGTGAAATCGTGGATCAGGTGATGTCCATTAACGAGAATCGTGAACAGCTGACCTGCGATATTGACGGTGCGGTCATCAAGGTAGACGATGTGGCGCAGCGTCAGAAAATGGGCGCAACGGCCAAGTTCCCCAAGTGGGCGGTTGCTTACAAGTATCCACCGGAGATCAAACCTACGGTGGTTGAGGATATCATCGTGCAGGTGGGCAGAACCGGCGTGCTGACGCCGAAGGCAGTTGTCCAACCCGTTCGTCTTGCCGGCACAACGGTTACCAATGCAACGCTGCACAATCAGGACTTTATTTCGGATCGTGACATCCGCATCGGCGATACGGTTCAGATTCGCAAGGCCGGTGAGATCATCCCGGAGATTTTAGAGGTCGATTTTACCAAGCGGCCGGAGGGAACGGCACCGTATTTCCTGCCTTGTAGCTGTCCTGTGTGTGGCGCTCCCACCCAAAAGGATGAAGATGGCGTATTTATGCGCTGCACCGGCGCGGAATGTCCCGCCCAGCTGAGTCGAAATATTGCCCACTTTGTCAGCAGGGATGCAATGGATATTGACGGCCTCGGCAGCTCCATTGTGGATGCGCTGATCGAAAAGGGCTTTATTAAGTCCCCGGCAGATATTTACTATTTGACCTTTGATGAGATGAAGAGTCTGTGGCAGAAGGGCGATACGGCTGCAAAGAAGCTGCTTTCTGCCATTGAAGAAAGTAAGGACCGGGATGTGAGCCGCCTGATTTACGCCCTGGGTATTCGGCAGGTCGGCACAAAGACCGGCAAGGTGCTGGCAACCCAGTTTGGCAACTTGGATGCGCTGATGCATGCAACGCTGGAGGAACTGACGGAGGTGCCTGATGTGGGCGCTGTAACCGCTCAGAACATCAGCGATTGGTTCAGTCAGCGCCAATCCCGACACATGGTGGAGCGGCTGCGGGATGCAGGCGTTAATTTTGAGAGCAAGCGTGCGCTGACCGATACCCGTTTTGCCGGTATGACCTTTGTGCTCACCGGCGCATTGACCCAGTTCACTCGGGACGAGGCCACAGAGCGGATCGAGCTCTTTGGCGGCAAGGTCTCCGGCTCTGTGTCGAAAAAGACCACCTATGTGGTGGTTGGTGAAAACGCCGGCTCTAAAGAACGCAAAGCCCGTGAGCTGAATATTCCCATCCTGACGGAGGAGCAGCTGCTGGAAATGATGCAGTAGGAGATAGATATGACGAAAAAACTTGGATTTGGATTGATGCGCCTGCCGCTGACGGATCCCAATAATAACGGCAGTATCGATATCGAACTGCTGAAGAAAATGGTGGATGTATATCTGCAGCGTGGGTTTACCTACTTTGATACCGCCTGGATGTACTGCGATGGCAAAAGTGAGTGCGCTGTCAAGGAGGCGCTGACGCAGCGGTATCCCCGTGATGCCTTTACTGTCACCTCGAAGCTGCCCAACGGCCCTCTGAATACCCTGGAGGATCGTGACAGAATTTTCAACGAGCAGCTTCGCAAAACCGGCCTTGAATATTTTGATTACTATCTGCTTCACGCCATCGGCACGCAGAATATCGACAGATTCCTGCAGTTCGATTGCTTTACCTGGCTGATGGAGAAAAAGGCGCAGGGTCTGGCGAAGAAGATCGGTTTTTCCTTCCACGGAACACCGGAATTGCTGGATGAACTGCTCAGTAAATATCCACAGTTGGATGTGGTGCAGCTGCAGATCAACTATTTGGATTGGGAAAGCGAAAATGTGCGCTCCCGGGAGTGCCACGAGATCGCTGTTCGCCACGGAAAGTCCATTATCATTATGGAGCCGGTCCGTGGTGGCGCGCTGGCAGATGTACCTGAAAAGGTGAAGATGATGTTCAAGAATGCAGACAGCAAGCTGTCTGTCGCATCCTGGGCGATCCGCTTTGCTGCCAGTCTGTACAATGTTGTGATGGTCCTCAGCGGTATGAGCAACCTGGAGCAGGTGTTGGACAATACCGGCTTTATGCAGGATTTTCAGCCTCTTTCCAAAGAGGAAACCGAGATGGCACTGTTTGCCGGTGAGATCATCAGCGGCCAGGCGGAAATTGCCTGCACCGGCTGTTCCTACTGCACCGAGCGCTGTCCAAAAAATATTGCCATCCCGCAATATTTTGCGGCATTCAACAAGGATGACAAGCTGCAATATGAAGCGCTGACAAGGGTTTTCGGTAAGGCGTCGGATTGTATCCGTTGCGGACAATGTGAAAAGGCCTGTCCGCAGCTGCTTTCCATTCGTGGCTATCTTGAAGCTGTTGCAGAGCGATTTGAATAAGGACATAAGGAAAACCCCTCCGGTAACCCGGAGGGGTTTGTGTATTTACAGGATAAAATCCGATTTATCGTATTGATCAAAATCAAGAGCTTTGGGCTTCAGAGGGATGCGTTTGGTGGGGTCATAGCGGAATTTGCGGCACTTTTCGCAGGTAACGACGCCCTTCTTGGCGCACAGAATCTGCTGACCTTCCAGCTTGGTGCCATAGACGCAGTAGTCGCAGGAACGCTGGATTTTCTTCTTGAAAAGCATACATATCCCTCCTTACTGGGGTCATTATACACCAACAAGCTGGGAAATGCTACTCTTTTTTTGCTTTTTGTGCAGAAAAATGACTATTGCAGCTATGGAAAAAGCAATTGCAATCCAAAAGGAAGCCGGAATATGGACTTTACTGGCTCGTAGCAGCGCTGCCAATAGTACGCTGAATAGTACCTGCAGGAGCTTGCCGATCAGATATGGCTTCAATGACAGCTCGGCTGTAACAGATGCGGTCTGCATTGTTACACACAGACCGCCAAACGCCAGGATTCCGGAGCTGACTATGAATCGCAGTCCTTCATCGGTGATCCGTCCCAGGTCACAGCAGCCGTTGGAAAGCTCTAATATCCCGGTGATTGCAACCTGCGCCGGGACGGGCAGCAGCCACAGAATCCACCGATTGAGAAATGCGATAACAATGCGGAAAAGCACAATCCACCCGCAAACGCAGCCCATAATGCGCAGGCTGCGCTGCAAGGCATCTGAAAGGGTGAGTACCTTGCCGGGTCGCAAAGTAGCAGTGTCCTTCGCCTTTCCCACCAGCAGAATTGAAACGAGAAGTGCTGATAGAATATGAATGCCCCATAGTGCCCAGGGAGCATAGCTGCTGCTGAATTTTCCGGCTACAATGCCGAAGAGAAATGACGGGCCTGCCAAATTACAGAAGGCGATCATACGTTCCGCATCCTGCCTGCGCAGCGATCCGTCTTCGTATGCTTGCGCTACGCACTGCGCTCCGGTCGGATAGCCGCCAAGCATTCCTACAATGAGCAATGACTCTGCACCCATTTTCACACCGCACAGCCGTCCCAATGGCCTGAGAAGGGGGATACATTCACCGCTCAATGCAGATGTGAGCAATATCGAAAGCACGAAAAAGGGTAGGAGGGACGGAATTACGGTGCGAATACACAGCTCCAGCCCTTCAGATGCACCTGATAGTGCTGTTTTTGTATCCAAAATCAGTATGAGCAGCCCGATAGCTGACGAAATGCCTGTCCATAACTTGCGTGTCATTGCGCATCACCTCAGAAGAATCTATGCACAGCTGTGTAAATACATCCCTGTCTGTCATATACTTTTCCCAAAGGAGGATGGAAAATGGCAAAGCAATTTATTGACCGCATCGCAGCGGCGGCAGACCTGCAAGGGGAACCGTTACCGGGGCTGCCGCTGGTGGAGCTTGCCGGGGATAAAAGAGTGCTGATCGAGCATCATTGCGGCGTGACCCAGTATGGCAGATGCAGGATCAGTGTCAAGGTAAAATTCGGCACTGTTATGATCGTCGGCACGGGGCTGGAGCTTGCAAAAATGACTGGGAAGCAGCTGATCGTCACCGGGAGAATTGAAGCGATACAGCTGGAAAGGAGCGGACGATAATGGATCTGTGGAAATCGTTAAACGGAATGGTGCGCGTTTCGCTCACAAGCGCGGATCCGGCGGCCGCCATTTCTCAAATCAACGCTGCAGGCATCACAGTTTACGGCGCAGACCGGATGGAGGACGATATCGTCACCCGATTCTCTGTCCGACGGCAGGATGTTAATAAACTGAAAGCGCTGGCAGATAAGAGAGGATACGACCTTACCGTTTCCCGAAAGATGGGCATATACTGGATCGGGAAGCGAATTGTGCGTCGTCCGGTATTGATGATTGGGATAACAATTTTTCTGATGATCGCAATGTATCTGCCAACACGCATATTCTTCTTTGAAATTGAGGGCAATAGCACGATTCCCACAAGGCTGATACTGGAAAAATGCCAGCAATGTGGCATTTCATTCGGCGTTTCCCGGCGTGAGGTACGCAGCGAGAAAATGAAAAATGCGCTGCTTCAGGCAATCCCGGAGCTTCAGTGGGCAGGCATCAACACCTCCGGCTGCACAGCTACAATCACCGTTCGAGAACGGACAGCAGAGAAATTGCCGGATGCAAATTGCGGAGTCAGCAGCATTGTTGCAAGCCGGGATGGGGTGGTCACCGAGATCACAACAACGAAGGGTAATCCTATTTGCAAGGTTGGGGATGCGGTAAAGGCAGGGGAGGTGCTGATCTCCGGCTATACCGATTGCGGAATTTCCATCCAGGCGACGCAGGCAAAAGGGGAGGTCTATGCCGCTACTAATCGCAATTTAGCGGCTGTTTCGCCCCTTCAATGGCGCTCAAATACCTTAAAAACCCATTCGGAGAAAAAATATTCCGTAATTATCGGAAAAAATCGGATAAATTTCTACAAAGGTAGTGGAATTTCACCCACTACTTGTGATAAAATGTACGAGGAGAGTTATGTAACTTTGCCGGGTGGCTTTCGTCTGCCTATTGGCATCGTAACGGAAACCTGGACTTATTGCGAGGAAAATGATGTTACATTGCCTGAGCCTGATCTTTCGGGCTTTGCCCAGCGCTACCTTACGCAGCAGATGGTTGCGGGTAAAATCGTATCACGGCTGGAGCAAGGATCGACAGAGGATGGCTTATACAGATTCGAAGGAAATTACGCCTGCACCGAGATGATCGGTCAGGTGCGAAGTGAGGAGACCATAAAGCTTTATGAGTAATATGATTGAGCGAATCGTGAATGCGGAGCGGGTGGAAGACCTGATTACTGTATTTGGCTCTTTTGATGAGAATATCAAGCGCATTGAGGAGGCACTGGGTGTCACCATTGTCAACCGTGGCACCGAGTTAAAGGTCAGTGGTGATGCAGAGGCTGCTGACAAGGCCGCCCGTACGCTGGAGGGTCTGCTGTCCCTGGCTGCCAAGGGGGAGTCCATTGATGAGCAGCGTGTGCGATACCTGATCACATTGGTTCAGGAGGGAAACGATGCCCTGGTGGCCAAGATGGCTAAGGATGTTGTCTGCATTACTGCCAAGGGCAAGCCTATCAAGGCAAAGACCGTTGGTCAGCAGGACTATATGAAGGCCATCCAGAGCAATACCGTTACCATTGGTGTCGGCCCTGCCGGTACCGGCAAGACCTATCTTGCGGTGGCAGCAGCGGTTGCGGCATTCCGGGAGCGTACTGTGAATCGTATTATCCTGACCCGTCCGGCCGTGGAAGCCGGTGAGCGCCTGGGCTTCCTGCCCGGAGATCTGCAGAATAAGGTGGATCCCTATCTGCGACCTCTGTATGACGCACTTTATGATATGCTGGGCGCGGAAACCTTCCAAAAGTATCAGGAGCGGGGTTCTATCGAGGTTGCGCCCCTTGCCTATATGCGTGGCCGAACGCTGGATGACAGCTTTATCATCCTGGATGAAGCCCAGAATACCACCCGGGAGCAGATGAAGATGTTCCTGACCCGCCTTGGCTTCGGCTCCAAGATCGTCATCACCGGCGACGTAACGCAGATCGACCTGCCGGATGATAAGATCTCCGGCTTGAAGGATGCTGTTCGTGTGCTGGAGGGTGTTAAGGACATTGCGGTTTGCAAGCTGACCTCGGCGGATGTAGTCCGCCACGCACTGGTACAGCAGATCATCAACGCCTACGAGCGCGCAGAAAAGAAGAGAGAAGATCAGAAAAACGGCAGAAATCAGCCCACTCAGAGGAAGAAATAAAATGCGTACAAAGATCAATATTACCTTCGATATTTTTACAATCAAGAAGCCTGTCGTGGCTTCCGTGATCAAAAAGTGCATCGAAACAACATTGTCCGCTGAAGGCGTCAGCGCACCCTGCGAGATCAATGTGCTGGTGACAAATGACAATGGCATCCACGCTATCAATAAGGCCAGCCGGGAGATTGACCGTCCTACCGATGTGCTGAGCTTCCCGATGTTTACCCTGACACCCGGTGTGCTACCGGAGGATTGGGAGGAATATCTGGATCCGGAGACCGGTCTTTGCCCCCTTGGGGATATGTGCATTAGCCTGGAACGGGCGACGGCGCAGGCCAAGGAATTCGGCCACAGCGCCCGCAGGGAAGTGGGGTATTTGACCATCCACTCCGTACTGCATCTGCTGGGCTATGACCATTTGGACGAGGGCGAGCAGAAAAAGCAGATGCGTGCGCGTGAGGAAGCCATTGCTGCAATGATCCCAGGAATGAGCCGCGATAAATAAAGTGGAGGCCGCCTATGGAGAATAACATTGTAGGATACGTTTTTATAGGTTTGTTTTTGGCCTGTACCGTTGCGTACTTGGTTCGTTTTCTACTGGACAGATTCAGTCCCGTTAAAACGGCAAATGCTACAGTTGTGCACAAGCAGACCGTTGAAACTTTCTCAAAATATTCGGGAAGCGGCACCCACACAAGGTATTCCGTAACATTCCAAATAGGCGATAAAAGGCGTTCTTTCTATGTTTCTGAGTTTTCCTACAGAGGCTACAGAATTAAGGAATCCGGTACGCTCAAGTACAGAGGCAGCAGAATTATAGATTTCAGTTAATACTTAGGAGATAATGCTATGAAAACAAAAACCGCTATGATCACCATTGCCGGTCGGCCCAATGTGGGCAAGTCCACCTTGACCAATTTCCTGGTGGGCGAGAAGATCGCAATTGTGTCCAATAAGCCTCAGACCACCCGTAACCGCATTTGCGGTGTGCTGACGAGAGAAGATACCCAGTTCATATTTGTGGACACTCCGGGCTACCACAAGGCCCGTACCAAGCTGGGTGACTATATGGTCAATGTGGCGCGGGAATCCATTTCCGATGTGGATCTGACGATTCTTGTCGTAGAGCCCATCGCATCCATCGGCCCTCAGGAAGAGGGTCTGCTGGAACGGATCAAGGGCAGCAATTGTCCGGCTGTTTTGGCGATCAATAAGATCGATACCGTTGAAAAGGAAATGCTTTTGGAAGTCATTGATGTATATTCCAAAGCTGCGGAATTTGCTGCCATCATTCCAATCTGCGCCAAGTCAGGCGACGGTGTGGATGCGCTGTTGGCGCAGTGCCAAAAGTATGCGCAGGAGGGTCCGTTCCTGTTCCCGGAGGATATGACAACCGATCAGCCGGAGCGGCAGGTGATGGCAGAGATCATTCGCGAAAAGCTGCTGTGGTGCCTTGACAGAGAGATTCCGCACGGCACTGCTGTTGAGATCACCAAGTTCTCCGAGCGTGACAACGGCATTATTGACATTGATGCCACCATTTACTGTGAAAAAGCCAGCCACAAGGGAATTATCATTGGCAAGCAGGGCGCTATGCTGAAGAAAATTTCCACAATGGCACGCAATGATTGCGAGAAATTTATGGGCACCAAGGTGTACCTGACCACTTGGGTCAAGGTCAAGGAAAATTGGAGAGACAGTGACTTCCTGGTGCGCAATTTCGGATATACCGAATAATTTCCAGTGTGATTTTCGTCTCTTCTGCTCAAACTAGCGTTGGAGGGATGAAAATGAAAGCTGCTGACTACTGGAGTATCTTTATGGAGACCGGCGCACCGGAGGCATATATCGCCTATACACGCGCGCTGAAGATGGAGGATGAGCATGTATTTGACGACGCAGGGCTTGGTGCTGAGGGTCACGGATTACAATGATCATGATGCGCTGCTGACATTGCTGACGCCGAATTACGGAAAACTGACGGTGAAGGCCAGGGGACTGCGGCGGCGCAACAGCCCCCTGATTGCACCGTGTCAGCTGTTGGCTTATGGCTCCTATACGCTGTTTGAATACAAGGGTATGTACACCGTAAATGAGGCATCTTCCATCGAGCTGTTTCAAAATCTGCGCCGGGATATTACGAAGCTGTCCCTGGGCACTTATTTCTGTCAGGTCACCGAGGTGCTTTCGCAGGAAGACCTGCCGAATCCGGAGCTGTTGAGCCTGGTGCTGAATTGTCTGCACGCGATTTCAACTTTGGAATTGCCGGAGAATACGGTCAAAGCGGTGTTTGAATTTCGCGCGGCCTGCCTGGCCGGTTATATGCCGGATATTTCCGGCTGTCACGCCTGCGGCAATGAAATGCCGGATCGGTTTGATATCTCCGCCGGCCGGTTTGAATGCAGCACCTGCCGCAGTCACGATTCTGACGGCCTTCGCTTACCGGTGAATCCCGGTATCGTTTCGGCCATGCGCTACATAGCGTTCTGTGACCCCAAAAAGCTGTTTGCGTTCAGCCTTGGGGAGGAGAATATGGAACTGATTGCCCACCTGACGGAAGCCTACCTGACCACACAGCTGGAACGAGGCTTTTCAACGTTAGATTTTTATAAGTCCCTTTACATTTAGGAGCAAACTATGTCTGAGTTATACGATAAATCACTGATAAAGCTGGAGCTGGATCAGATCCTCGAACAGCTTGCTGCCTGTGCCGGCAGCAGCGCCGGTAAGGAAGCCTGCCTGCGGCTGCGTCCGTCCTCCGATTTGGAGGAGGTCAAGGCGCTGCTGGAGCAGACCACCGCCGCATCGGATATCTGCACCCGCAAGGGCAATCCGTCCTTTTCCGGCGTTACCGATGTGTCCGCTTCTTTGGAGCGTGCAGATCGGGGCGGCTGCCTGCAGCCTGCTGAGCTTTTACACATTGCAGCCGTACTGCGCTGTGCAAGAAATATGAAAAGCTACGGCGATGAGGAGGATAAGGCCACAGTGCTTGATCCTCTGTTTCAGGCGCTGACCGCCAATAAATATTTGGAAGACCGCATCAGCGGCGCTATTCTCTCCGAGGAAGAGATTGCGGACAATGCCAGCCCTGCGCTTTCTGATATACGCCGTCATATGCGCATTGAAGCCGGCAAGATCAAGGAAAGTCTGCAGCGGATGATCTCGTCTCCTGCTTATTCCAAGTACCTGCAGGAACCAATCATTACCATTCGCCAGGGACGCTATGTTGTGCCGGTTAAGAGCGAGCATCGTGCAGATGTTCCCGGCCTGGTGCACGACGTATCCGCCACCGGCTCTACTTATTTTGTGGAGCCGATGTCTGCCGTTAATGCCAATAACGCTCTTCGCGATCTGGAATTTAAGGAAAAGAAGGAAATCGAGCGAATTTTGTCAGAGCTGTCCGCTGAGTGTGCCGCCCATCGGGATGATATCACCCTGAATGTGCAGCTTTTGGTGCAGTTGGATGTGATCTTTGCAAAAGCAAAGCTTGCATACAGAATGCGCGCCTGGGAGCCGATGATGAACGATCAGGGTATCCTGGAGCTGCGCAATGCCCGGCATCCATTGATCGACCCCAAGAAGGTGGTTCCCATTTCTGTGCGGTTGGGTAAGGACTTCGATTCTATGATCATTACCGGCCCCAACACCGGCGGCAAGACCGTCACCTTGAAAACCATTGGTTTGCTTACTCTGATGGCTGAGTGCGGCCTGCACGTCCCGGCGGGGGATGGCAGTCAGCTTTCTACCTTTGATGCCATACTTGCGGATATCGGCGATGAGCAATCCATCGCACAAAGCTTGTCCACCTTCTCCAGCCATATGCGCACCATCGTGGATATTGTGGGTGAATGTGATGGCAGAACGCTGGTGCTGTTTGACGAGCTTGGTGCCGGCACAGATCCGGCTGAGGGCGCTGCATTGGCCATTGCTCTTATTGAATTTTGCCGGAAAATGAACAGCCGTGTTGTGGCAACCACCCACTACGCTGAGCTGAAACTGTATGCTATGCGCACCCGAGGTGTTATCAATGCCTCCTGCGAATTCAATGTAGAGACCCGGCAGCCTACCTACAAGCTGCTGATCGGTGTTCCGGGTAAATCCAATGCCTTTGCCATTTCCCGCAAGCTGGGGCTTTCTGAGGACATCCTGAAGGAAGCAGATGATTTGGTAGGCAAGAGCGATAAGGATTTTGAGGATGTGCTTTCCCAGCTGGAGGCCCAGCGTCAGCAGATGGAAGCTGCCCGTATCGAGGCGGAGCGGCTGCGTGTGGAAACGGAGAAAATTAAGCTCCAAAGCGAAGAATACAGCGCGCAGATGCAAGAGGAGCGGGATAAGCTATTGGAAGCTGCACGGGCAGAAGCTCAGCGCATTATTGACGATGCCCGCTTCCTTGCCAACAAGACCGCAGAGGAACTGAAAGTGCTTCGCAAGCAGATCGAAAGCGGAGATGTGGATGGGCTGAATCAGCGGCAAACGGAACTGCGCAAGGGCCTTAATGAAGCTGAGGGCAGACTTCGTGCCGAACGCAAAGAGGTCAAGCGCCCTGAGCCTACCCGGGCAATTATGGTGGGCGATACCGTTGAATTACTAAAGCTGGGCACCAAGGCCAGCGTGATCGCCATCCATAAAGACGGCACCTATCTGCTGCAAGCCGGCATTCTGAAGATGACCGCAAAGCCTGAGGAAGTGTATCTGTTGGAGGCAGACAACCCCTACAAGACCAAGGGCGGCAGGCCGCAGCATTCCGGTCGGGAGATGAAATTGGCAGCCTTCAGCCCTGAAATTGATCTACGAGGGATGGACAGTATCGAGGCCATTGGCGTGCTGCAAAGGTACCTGGATGAGGCAATGCGCTCCAATCTTACCTCCGTTCGGATTATCCACGGAAAGGGGACAGGCACCCTCAGAGCGGCTGTTCAGCAGGAGCTAAAACGCAATAAATTCATCAAAACCTTCCGTTTAGGCGTATATGGCGAAGGTGAAGACGGGGTTACCATTGCTGAATTCCGGTGATTTTCTTGCTGTTTTGCACATACTGACGAAAAGGTGTTGACTTTTTTGTGAAATTTGTTATCATAGTATTTGGTTGATCTTGCGTCCACAAAGCAAGAACAGTAAGGAGAGTGTACTATGTGTATCAAGGAAGTCGTTGTGCGCTGCGAATCCGGCCTGCATAATCGTCAGGCTACATATTTTGTGCAGAAGGCCAACGAATTCGAAAGCAGCATTTGGCTGGAATCCGGTAGCCGGAGAATGAACGCCAAGAGCCTGCTCGGCATTATGTCCATGGGCATCATTACCGGTGCGGTCGTTACACTGTCTGCCGAAGGCATTGATGCAGAGGCGGCTGTGAATACGCTGGAGACTATGCTTCAGCAGGATGTATACTGATTAGCTGTGTGCAAACCGCCTCAATGCGAACGAGCATTGGGGCGGAACTTTTTTGGAGTGCAATATGACTTTTGACCAATTAAAAGAAAAAGCCCGGAGCTTGCCCTTGCAGCCCGGTGTTTATATTATGCGTGACAAGTCGGATAAGGTGATCTATGTCGGCAAGGCAAAGAAGCTGAAAAACCGTGTCAGCCAGTATTTTGTGGATACGGTGTCCCATTCACCCAAGACGCGCATTATGGTCTCAAAAATCGACCATTTTGATGTGATTATCGCTGCCTCTGAATTTGAAGCGCTAGTGCTGGAATGCTCGCTGATCAAGCGGTATATGCCCAAGTATAATATCCTGCTGAAGGATGATAAGGGCTATCCCTATCTTCGGCTGGATATGCGCGAGGGCTATCCCAGACTGACCCTGGTCAGTAAACTTGCCAATGACGGAGCCGGATATTTTGGGCCGTACGGCAGCAGAAGCGTGACCCAAAGCGTGCTTGAGGCCATCACTACCACTTTGAAGCTACCCAATTGCAGTCGTCAGTTTCCCCGGGATATCGGCAAAAACCGGCCGTGCCTGAATTACCATATGAATCAATGCGCCGGCTGGTGTATGGCGGAAATGACCCAACAGCAGTACCGCCAAACAATGGAGCAGGCAAAACAGTTGCTGCTGGGTAACTATAAGTCCGTTGCTGATGAAATCCGCACGCAGATGCTGGAAGCGTCCGAAAATTTGGAATTTGAGCGGGCTGCCGCCTTGCGTGACCGCTTGAATGCTGTGGAGCAATTGGGACAAAAGCAAACCGTCACCGCCGGTGCGCTGGCGGATACGGATGTGATCGGCTATGCCGAAACGGAAAGCAAAGCCTGCTTTGCGGTGCTGCATTTTCGAGGAGGCAATCTGCTGGATAAGGATTATGAGGTGTTTTCCGTTCCGGATGATAAGCAAGCCGCTGTTTCCAGCCTGATTAAACAGTATTATCTTAGCCGTGGAATGGCGCCAAAACGGGTATTTTTGCCGTTTATGGTGGAAGATTATGAACTTTTTTCTCAATTTTTGCAGCAGCAATTTGGCACGACTACCCGCATCAAGATCCCACAGCGCGGGGAAAATATGCGCCTGGTGGAGCTGGCCAACATGAATGCGTTTGAAGAAGCCAACCGTGTTACCGGCAAGGAAGAGCGCGTGTCCGCAACCCTGGCACTGCTGGGCAAGATGCTGAATATGGCGCCCCCTGCAAGAATAGAATCCTTTGATATCTCCAATATCTCCGGAACAGATATCGTAGCCAGTATGGTGGTATTTCAGGACGGAAAGCCCAAAAGCTCTGACTATAAGCGCTTTAAGCTGGAAGGTTTGGAAAATCAGGATGACTATGCTTCGATGCGTCAGGTGATCCTGCGCCGGTTTGCCCATTATAAGGCGGGGGATAAGGGCTTCGAGATTGCACCCGATCTGCTGCTGATCGACGGCGGCATTAACCACGCCAATGTGGCTGTGGAAGCCCTTAGAGAGCTTGAACTCAGCTTCCCGGTATTCGGTATGGTCAAGGATGATCGGCACCGCACCCGGGCGCTGGTGACCCCGGAAGGGGAGGAGATCGCCATTACCAATCAGCAGGCGGTATTTGCCCTGATCGGTAATATCCAGGAGCATACGCACAATTTCGCGATCCGTTACCATCGGCATTTGCGCAGCAAGCGGCTTCAATATTCTGAGCTGGACGGCATTGTTGGTATCGGCGCAAAGCGGAAACAGCTTCTGCTGAAAACCTTCAAATCTCTGACCAATATGAGCAAGGCATCCATCGAGGAGCTGGAGCGCATTTTGCCCAGAGATGCTGCTGCGGCGATCTATCAACATTTTCATCCGGAAGGAGATGCTTAAATATGCGTGTGATCACAGGTAAGGCCCGTGGTGTACAACTGAAAACTCCGGATGGCTTGAAAACCAGACCCACCACCGATCGGGTCAAGGAAGCGCTGTTCAGCATCATTCAGTTCGACGTGCCCAATACCCGGGTGCTGGATCTGTTCGGCGGCTCCGGTCAGCTGGGAATCGAGGCTCTGAGCCGTGGCGCTAAGAGCGCGGTTTTCGTGGATGCGGATGATAAGGCTTGCAATTTGATCCGGGAAAACTTGCGCCGCTGCAAAATGGAAGCGGAGGCTCAGGTTATCCGCAGCGATTATCTGGATTTTTTGGGTCGTTGCAGACTAAAATTTGATATTATTTTCCTGGATCCGCCTTATGCAGAAGTTTTTTTAGAAAATGCATTAAAAAAGATAACGGAAATTGACATTTTAGAATCTGGTGGTATAATAGTAGCGGAACGCCCTGTCGGGAAGGCACTTTTATGCGAATTTCCCGGTTTTTCCCGTTCCAAAGACTATAAATACGGCCAAACTTTACTGACCCTGTACCGAAAGGACTAGGATATGAAGATCGCAATCTATCCGGGCAGCTTTGATCCGGTTACCAGCGGACATCTGAATATTATCCGCAGAGCAGCTAATATCTTCGACCGGTTGATCGTCTGCGTAATGGTCAATGCCGGTAAAAATCCTATGTTCACCCAGCAGGAACGGGTGGATATGATCCGTAAGGTAACTGCCGATATTCCCAATGTGGAGGTCGACAGCTCCAATGAGCTGCTGGCAGATTATGCCCGGCGTAAGGGTGGCTGTGTGATCGTTAAGGGCCTGCGGGCCGGCTCGGACTTTGAAAATGAGTTCCAAATGGCGCTGATCAATCATAAGATCAATCCCAATTTGGATACCATGTTCCTGACCGCCGAGCATCAATATATGTATCTAAGCTCCAGCACGGTAAAGGAACTGGGGGCATATGATGTGGACCTGTCGGACTTCCTGCCGGAGCAAATTATAGATGAATTCAAAAAACGTGTATCTACCATACATCAAGGAGGAAATAGAAAATGAACGAGCAGCACATTGAAGATATCATCAGCGCCCTGTACACTATGGTCGAGGACGCCCGGGCTCTGCCCCTGGGTGCCGACAAGTGCATCCTGGAGCGTGACAAGGTCCTGGATATGCTGGACGAAATCATCGCTCAGATGCCTGCTGAGCTGAAGCAGTCCCGCGCTATCGTGGAATCCCGCAACGAACTGATCGGTCAGGCTCGCCGTGAGGCTGAGGGCATTGTCCGCGACGCACAGAAGAAGGCTGAGGAGCTGGTTTCCGAGCAGGCTATCTACCTGGAAGCCAAGCGTCAGTGCCAGGAAATGGTGGAGGCAGCCCAGGCCCGTATCGAGCAGCTGAAGAAGGCAAGCAATGCCTATATGGACGATGCTCTGCGTGCTACTGAGGAGACCATCGCACAGTCTCTGGCTGATGTCCGTGAGACCCGTTCCCGTTTCCGTGCTCTGACCGAGAGCAAGCCCGAGGAAGTCTGATTTAATCTGCATCTATAAAGACAGCTCAAACTGAAAAGTTGGGCTGTCTTTTTCAAAATTCTTAACCCGGAGGAACGATATGGATTATTTGGATCGTTATCAATTTTGGTGTGACGCTGACTTGCCTGCTGAGGATAAGGCGGAGCTTAAGTCTTTGGAGGGAAAGGAAGAAGAGCTGAAGGGTCGCTTTGGCGGCGATCTGCAGTTCGGTACAGCCGGTATGCGCGGCATTATGGGCGTTGGCAGCAATCGCCTGAATCGTCACACTGTCCGCAGAGCTGCTCAGGGTATGGCCGCCTGGCTGAAAGGCACAGATCTGCCGCAAAAAGCCGCAATCGGCTACGATTCCCGGCATAATTCCCAGCTGTTTGCGGAGATTTGCGCTGTTGCGTTTGCAGAATCCGGCATTCAGGTGATGCTGTATGACAGACTTGCGCCCACGCCAATGCTGAGCTACGCTGTGCGCAAGTTGGGCTGCGGCTGCGGTATTGTTATTTCTGCCAGCCACAATGCCGGAGCATATAACGGCGTCAAGTGCTACGGCCCCGACGGCTGCCAGATGACTGATGAGCCTGCGGCTATCGTTACCGCTAAGATTGCTGAAATCCCCTTCTTTATTCCGGAAGAGAAGCCTTTTGAAGCATATCTTGAATCCGGTTGGATCAATTATATTCATCAGGACATTTGGGAAAGCTATTATCAAACGGTACTCAATGAGGCTGTTGACCCGGAAATGATCCGCTCTGCCGGCCTGGATATCGTGTACACGCCTCTGTGCGGCACTGGCAATGAGCCTGTCCGTGAGGTGCTGGGGCGTTTGGGCGTCAATATCACCGTTGTAAGCTGCCAGGAGAAGCCTGACGGCGATTTCAAGACCTGCGAGTATCCCAACCCTGAGACTGACGCTGCCCTGAATGAGAGCTACAAGGTGGCCAAGACTGCTCCTTGCGATGTCATCGTGGGTACTGACCCGGATGCTGACCGTGTTGCCATCGCTGTTCCTTATGGTGACGGCTTCCGCAAGCTGTCCGGCAATGAGCTGGGCTTTCTGCTGCTGGATTACATATTGAAGGCACGGACAATGCGCGGCGATTTGCCGGAGGGTGCTGAAGCTGTGCGCAGCATTGTTTCTTCCCCGTTGGCTGATCGGATTGCGGCCTACTACGGCATCGAAATGAAGAGCGTGCTGACCGGCTTTAAGTACATCGGCGGCGAGATCCTGGAGTTGGAACAGCAGGGTCAGGAAAACAGATTTGTTTTTGGCTTCGAGGAAAGCTGCGGCTATCTGAAGGGCACTTATGCAAGAGATAAGGATGCGGTTGTGGCATCTATGCTGGTGTGTGAGATGGCAGCATCTTTGAAGAAGGCCGGAATGACCATCATCGACGCGCTTGATGCACTGTACGCCAAGTTTGGCTACTACCTGGCTCATGTTGAGAGTATTGAGCTCACCGGCACAGACGCTATGGAGAAGGCTGCCAAGATGATGGCGGATCTTCGTGAGAATGTGCCTGCTACCATTGGCGGCGCCAAGGTCACTGCTGTGCGGGACTATAAGATCAGCCAGGCAACCGATCTTCAGACCGGAGAGACTACCATCATTGATCTGCCCAAGTCCAATGTGCTGGAGCTGATCTTGGGTGATCGTGGCAGCGTGATCGCAAGACCCTCCGGCACCGAGCCGAAGGTCAAATTCTACTACACCGCTGTCGGCAAGACCGAGGCAGATGCGAGAGAATTGCTGAACGCTTGCGCAGCGCAGATGGCACAGTAACATAATGAATCGTAACCGGGAGGAAACTCCCGGTTATTTTTTGCGCTTTGCGGGCATAGCTTGTATCGAAAGGGGAGAGGACTATGGCTGCGAAGAGGAAAATGTTCAGTAGTGGGGTATCTATACCGGTGGGGATTGTAATTGGAGCTGCGGTGTCGGTGGCTGTAATGCTGCTCGGTGCGTTGCTGGCGGCTTGCTTGGTTATGAGCGAGACTCTTTCTATGGACGGGATTGGGTCTGCGGCATCCGGCATATCGGCAATCGCTGCTGCGCTGGGGTGCTGGATAGCTTCAGCGATGACAAAGAAACAGAAGCTTTTGGTGTGCGGTTTGACAGCGATTGCGTTCTTTCTTGTTATGCTCAGTACAACAGCAGTGTTCTTTAATGGTGTGTATAACGGCATTGGTTTGACAGCGCTGATGATATTACTTGGGGTAGGGGCTTCGTTGCTGCCCGGATTGCGAAAAAATTCAGGGAAACGGAAGCTCAAAATTCCTGCTTATCGTTAAGTTGTACAAAAAGGTATAGTGGGTAAAAATAATTTACCCACTATATAAAATCTGCAGGAAAACTTGCAAAACCTATATTTAGTGGGGCGTTTTCGGCTGCTGCGCAACATCTTGGAATATAGTTGAAAATGATAAACAAATTCACTGTGCTGGTTATTCTTGTTAACATAACAATGTTAACATAAAAATCGGCATAATTGACAAAAATCGTAAAAATGTACAAATCAGCCTTGCTTTTGCATCGATTTTGGAGTATAGTATTCGTACACAATGAATATATAGGGTCTGTTTGCCCTTTTGCGGTTGGTTTCCGTAATACTCCCGATGCACCAATTTGGAGGTTATGGATATGCAAAAGGATGCGCACATTCAAGTCTATTTTCGCTGGATACGGCATCCGGCGCTGCCGCTTTTCGTATTTGGCACTTTGGGCTTGATTCTCGGAACCCTGCTTGCTGCGAATGCGGATACTTCTATTTTTGCTTTGATGCGCCAGGCGCAATTTCGTCCGGTGTCGATCGCTATGTCTTTCGCTTCGCAGTTGTTACCTTTTCTGATCGCTGCTTATGCGGCTTCAATATCCCGACCGTGGCTATTACATTCAGCCTGCGGCTGTAAGCTGTTTTCTTTTGCCTATACGGGTGCTCTTGTATGGATCGCCTTTGGATCAGCCGGTTGGCTGGTGCGGTTCCTGGTTTTCTTTTCAGATATTATTCTCGTTCCATTGCTTTGCTGGTTTTGCTTCCGGCGCGCGATGGGGGAGTATGATGATGGGAAAGACCTGCTGCTGTGCATTGGAATTTCAGTAATCACAGCATTATTCAATTGCTTATTTATTTCGCCGCTTCTGGCGAAGATCATTTAAGGAAAGGTACGCGTATTCATGTTGGACTTGATTCGGGCTTATGAAAATTACCTGTCCAAGGTAAAGCAAGCCTCCGCCAACACAATAGCCTCATATATGCGTGACATTCGGCAGTTTGCAGAGTGGCTCAGCGATAGTGGGGTCGCCAATGTGGTGGATGCATCACAACTGAATATCAGCCAGTATCTGTCTCACCTGGAGGATGAGGGCCGCTCCGCTGCGACGGTTTCCCGGAATCTTGCTAGTCTGAAGAACTTTTACAGTTATGTGGTTTCTACCGGCTTTCTGGAGAAAACGCCTGTGGTCGACATTCACGTAGAGCGCGGTGAAAAGAAGCTCCCTCAGATCCTCAGCGGCCGTGAGATCGAGCTGCTGCTGGCACAGCCTGTTTGCGTTGACGCCAAGGGCTACCGTGACAAGGCTATGCTGGAGGTTATGTATGCCACCGGCATCCGTGTGACGGAGCTGATCGACCTGGATGTGGACGATGTCAATTTGGAGCTGGGCATTATTAAATGCTCCAGCGCCCGTAAGTCCAGAGCGATCCCGCTGTATCCCGGCGCGCTGAAGGCGCTGGCAACTTACCTGAAGGATGTTCGCAGCTCTATGCTGGCAACGCCGGATGAGAGCGCGCTGTTTGTTAATGTGAACGGCCAGCGGATGAGCCGTCAGGGTTTCTGGAAGATCCTGAAGCACTATCAGGCAACCGCACACATTGAGAAGGAGATCACGCCTCATACGCTGCGCCACAGCTTCGCAGTGCATTTGCTGGAGAATGGCGCTGATCTTGGCTCCTTGCAGGAGCTGATGGGTCACAGCGATATTTCTTCCACCCAGCTTTACACCCACATGGTGAATCAGAAGCTGAGATCCGTTTATGAAAAATGCCATCCCAAGGCTTAAAACACCTGATCTGTCATTACGATCAGGTGTTTTCTTTTTCCTAAAAAAGGTTACAAAATAGTGTCAAAAAGTTACGAATTATTACAAAATAATGACAAAACTGTAACTTGACAGGGGGGATTTTGACCTAATATAATGAAATTGCAATAAGAAGAGGAGGTAATAATATGAAAATAGCAATTATGATAATCACCATCGTGGCAACGCTAATTTGTATTTGCGCCTGCCAACTGTATCCTGCGACAACTCCCACAAATCCCACGCAGGCAACAACAATGCCCACGCAAACGCAGCCTACCGATCCTGCGCCTACAGAAACCCAACCTACGCAAACCGTTGACCCCAGAATTGCCCAAATGCAAACGCTTCTGGAGTGGCCCGGTGACAACCCGTTCTACAATTACGCACTAACTTCTGCGTACACAACACCTGCAGATGTAGATCTGTTCCATTTGTTCCGATCCGGATTCCAGGACGAATCGGACGATCCGACCGATGAAGAGATTGTACTGCTGGAAGGGAAGCTGGGTGAATTTTGGAAAGAGATGGATCTTGCTCGCTTACCCGTGGATAAGATGAACACGGTACTTAAGGAGCTTTTTGGCATCACGCTGGAGCAAACCAACGGTGTCGGCCTTGATAGCCTGGTCTATCTAGAGGAAACAAACTGCTATTATACGGCCAATACCGGCGTATACGGTGTGGAAATTTCCGTGGTTTATGTCGAAGCCCTGGATGACGGCAGCCTGATGGTACAGTATTCTGCGCTTTATGACGGCGACTATTTGGTTAGGCTGATGCCTACAGTTAACGGTGGCTACAAGTTTTTGTCCAACACAAAAATTTCTGCTATCTACAACAAGATGGGAATCAGAAATGTAGTCAGTGCGTATTTTAATCAGCGGGAAGATTATTTGTTAGGCAAATCGGAAATAATTGAGAATGTCAATCCCGGTATTGTGCCTGATGAAGCTAAGCATCGGGAAGCGATTGCTGGTTCCGGCATTGAATGGCTGCAATCTGAAATTTCGATTGGTAAAATTGGCTGCTGGGACTCCCACGCAGAGGCGATCGTTACTGAAGAGATTGCCTACCGCAAGGATGGTATTGTGCTGAAGGAAACGATCACGCATACAGTACAGCTTGGCCTGACCGATGATGGGATTGTTTTGGTTGTCTGTGACGGCTATTTTGAAAAAGCAACCGATTTCAAATCCTGTTCCTATGTCCCGGCTCAATTGCCGTAAATAATGAAAGCGCGCTGCGAATGCAGCGCCCTTATACTATGTATTTCAGATACCGGTCATAGCATCCAGGACATTGACTTCCATACTCTGAATGCTGCGGAACATGGCAAGGCCTTCGTCGATATCCACATCGGTGAAGCTGCCTTCATTGGTGCAGACAATCCGATTTGTTTTGCCGGACAGCAGCAGCTCAACTGCCAAATAGCCCATTTTTGTGGCGTTGACACGGTCACGGGCGGTAGGGGAGCCGCCACGCTGGATATGACCCAGAACGGTGACCCGGGGATCCAGGCCAATGGCATCCTTGATCTTCGCGGCGATTTCAGCTGCAGAGCCAGCGCCTTCGGCAACCACGATCATATAGTGGGTAAAGCCTTTGAAGCGGGCCTTGCGGATCTTTTCAATCACATCTTTCTCGAAATCAATGGTTTTTTCCGGAACAAGAACAGCTGTGGCACCGACAGCCAGGCCAACGTACATAGCCAAATAGCCGGCATTGCGGCCCATAACCTCAACTACTGAGCAACGCTCGTGGGACTGCATCGTATCACGCAGACGGTCAATACAATCAATGGCAGTATTGGCAGCGGTATCGAAGCCGATGCTGTAATTGGTGCAGCCAATATCATTGTCAATGGTTGCAGGAATGGCAACCACATTGATGCCGTGATGGCTCAATGCCTTGGCGCCACGGAATGTACCGTCGCCGCCGATTGCGACAATGCCGTCCAAACCAAGGAATTTGCAGGTGGAAACAGCCTTTTGCTGACCTTCCTCAGTCATAAATTCCTTGCTGCGGGCGGTATAGAGGATGGTGCCGCCGCGGTTGATGGTACGGCTGACGCTCTTTTCATCCAGCTTGATAATATCGCCGGAGATCAGACCGTTATAGCCTCTGCGGATACCGTAGCATTCCACGCCGTGGTAGAGGGCGGTACGGACGACCGCCCGGACAGCTGCATTCATACCGGGAGCATCGCCGCCACTGGTTAATACGCCGATTCGCTTAATACTCATATTGGATTCCTCCATAAGCAATTTCTTGTATGTTTATTGTAAAGGCAAATAGGGGAAAAGTAAAGGACATTTTCGATTTATTGACAACAGCTGGGGAGTAGGATACAATAGAATCAAACAATAGCCTGCCAAAATCGCGAAGAAATACCGTAAAATACCGTAAAATAACCACTTTTTATGCAGAATTATACCAAAATTCAGAGTTTTAATGCCGTTTTCAGCAATTTTTGAATAAATATAGGCAATTACGAACAAATTATCGAATATGTTTGTTTAAGAAAATAGTATAGTGAGGAGGCGTTTATATGAGAAAAAGTATCACGTTGATGATGTTGCTATCAATAATCTTGGTGCTGAATGCTTGCACATATAAATATGAACGACAGATTCCAGAAGAAGGTGTATGGTGTTGTGCGGAGCTACAGGCTCAGTTTACATTCGGTAATAACTATGATGCTACTGATTCCGATGACGCCCCAATCATTGATGAGAACGAAAACTATGTGATTATAGATGGCGATAGAATAGCTTCATTATGCGGAAAGCGTTACGGCGCTTCTAAAATCACAATTATTTGTCAGGAAGCAGACCGTTCCGATTTTTATTTGGGTGAGATAATATATTCAATGAGTTTTGTAAGTCGTTCCGATGCAGAATTCGTTCTTGAAGATGACGACGGTAAGCAATATACTTTCAAAAGGATCGGAGATACACCGGTAACGCAGGAAACACTGGCAGAGGGCTAAAATTTTTGCAAATAGCCCTTGACAAACCATTATATATATTATATATTGAAAACAGCACTGCGAACGCAACAAAATTTTTATTTTGTTGCGTTCGGTGCGTAGGCGCACCGATGAGCGAACTCAGGGGTATTTCCTGCCCTGTCCGGCAAAATCTGTGTTTGGAGGCGCAATTATGCAGCGTTATCACGATTGTCCCAATATTCTGAGAGACTTTCTCGTATACCACGAGACCATCAAGGGTCAATCCGCTCTGACGATTCAGGAGTATTATTTGGATCTGCGGATGTTCCTGCGTTTTATTAAATTGATGCGCAGTGATATGCCCATTCACTCCCGCTTGGATGATATCGATATTAAGAGCATTGATATCTCCTTTATCCGTGAAATTACCACATCGGACATTTTTGAATTTCTTTCCTATTTAGCAAATGACCGCACGCAGAATCCTGACAGCATTGTGCCGGAATACGGCATCTCCCCTGCTGCCCGCGCCCGGAAGCTGTCTGCGTTAAAATCCTTCTATAAGTACTTAACGGTGCGTACAAAGCTGCTTACAGAGAACCCTGTAGCGGATCTTGAGTACCCAAAATTGCGCAAAAGCTTGCCGAAATACCTGACATTGGAGCAATCTGCCGCACTTTTGCAGGCTGTTTCTGGGCCAAATCAGAAGCGGGATTATGCCATTTTGATGCTGTTTTTGAACTGCGGAATCCGCCGTAGCGAGCTGGTTGGCCTGAATTTGACCGATGTTTATGAGGATCGGATCCGCGTTGTCGGTAAGGGCAATAAGGAACGCATCGTCTATTTTGGTACCTCCTGCCGCAAGGCAATTGACGCATACTTGGTAGAGCGCCATAAAAAAGTGCTTTCGGACAATCGGGCGCTGTTTGGCTCCCGGGACAATAACCGAATCAGCGTTACCGCGGTACATCGGCTGGTGAAAAAGGCGTTTTTGCAGGCCGGCCTCGATGCGACTCAGTTCTCTGCCCATAAATTGCGCCATACCGCTGCTACTATGATGCTGTCCGGTGGTGTGGATGTAAAGACCGTTCAGGAAGTTTTGGGCCACGAAAACCTGAATACAACCCAAATTTACACCCATATTGAGAACACCGAACTGAGAATTGCGGCGCAAGCAAATCCCCTTTCCAAGCTGGATTTCACAGAAGATGATGAAGATGAAGAATGAAAAACCCCGGAGAGGTCTCCCCTCTCCGGGTTCGTTTTACATTGCGATTTCGATAGCTTCCCGGATGTTGCGGACCCGATATACGGTTAATCCGGCTGGGATTTCTAACTTTTCAGGTGCGTTTTTAGGGATAATACACTTTCTAAACCCAAGTCTAGCAACTTCTGACAGCCTTTGACTTAAATTCGACACATTACGGATCTCACCGGTCAGACCAACCTCGCCAATGGCCACAAGATCATCTGCAATGGCGCTGTCCCGATAAGAAGAAGCCAGCGCAAGGACGATCGGAAGGTCAGCACCGGGCTCATCCAGCCGCAGGCCGCCGATGACATTGATATAGGCATCAAACATACTCAGCTTCAATCCGGCACGTTTTTCAGCAACAGCCAGCAGAAGAGCCGCACGGTTAAAATCAAAGCCGTCAGCGGTACGTCTTGGCACATTGAAGGATGTTTTGGACACCAGCGCCTGAACTTCTGCCAGCACCGGCCTCGTTCCTTCCATTACGCAGGCGACGCAGGTGCCCGGAGCGCCTTCAGGACGGCCTTCCAATAGCATTTGTGAAGGATTCGGCACCTCGGCAAGACCGGTATCCCCCATCTCAAATACGCCTATCTCGTTGGTAGAGCCAAAGCGGTTTTTGGCCGCTCGCAGCAGACGGTAAGACGAATTGGGGTCGCCCTCAAAGTACAGTACGCAATCCACCATGTGCTCCAGCACCTTAGGGCCGGCAATATTGCCATCTTTATTGATATGGCCCACCACGAATACGGTGATTCCCTGCTGCTTACTAAGCTGCATAAGTGCCATGGTGCAATCCTTGACTTGAGAAACGCTGCCGGGTGCGGATTCGTTGGCGTCACTGTACAGCGTCTGGATGGAGTCTACAATCAGGATATCCGGCTTGGCGTCGTCCACAACTTCAATAATATCTGACAATTGAGTCTCAGACAGAATCAAAAGCGCTTCCGGCTGAACACCGAGCCGCTGGGCACGCAGCTTAAGCTGACGCTCACTTTCCTCGCCGGAAATGTACAGAACACGGTGATCTGCGCATAAAACGTCGCAAATTTGCAACAAAAGTGTGGATTTGCCGATACCGGGCGCACCACCCACAAGCACCAGGGAGCCGGCTACAGCGCCCCCGCCCAACACCCGGTCAAGTTCACCCATACCGGTAGAAAAGCGGATCTCGTCGCCGCTGTCGAGATCACGGATAGGTCTGGGTTTCCTTGCTGCACCCACACGCACCTTGCCGGCAGGTACAGGCTTCTCAATATGCTCCTGCATAGTATTAAATGCACCGCAGCCGGGGCATCTGCCCATCCATTTGGGTGTTTCTGTGCCACAATCGGTGCAGAAAAAGATGGTTTTCGTTTTTGCCATAGAGTATTCCTCCTTTAGGCGCAATTCTTGGATATAGTATAGCATTTCACAGCGAAAAATGCAAAAAAAATTTGAAACCTTGACTGATAATAGAATTTTGCTTATAATGATAAAAATATATTTAGTGAGTTGGTGTGATATGAAACTTTCACTTGTTGTCCCCTGCTATAACGAAGCAGAAAATGTGGCGGCTTTTCAGGATGCGGTCATTACGGCATTTACCGATTGCGACTATGATTATGAGATCGTCTTTGTTGACGATGGCAGTAAGGACGCGACCTTGCACAATCTGAAGAAGCTGTATAAGGCCCAGGCTTGCCCGGTAAAGGTGGTTTCCTTCTCCCGCAATTTCGGCAAGGAAGCTGGTATCTACGCCGGTATGAGCCACGCATCGGGCGAATACATCAGCCTGATCGACGCGGATCTACAGCAGCGTCCGGAGATCGTCCGGGATATGGTCAAGCTCCTGGACGAAAAGCCGGATATTGACGTTGTTGCCGCTTATCAGGATCGCCGTGGCGAGGGTAAAGTCCTTTCCTTCTTCAAAAAGTGCTTCTACAAGATCATCAATAAGCTCTCGGATGTAACGCTACACGCAGATGCCAGCGATTTCCGCACCTTCCGGCGCAGTGTGGCAGAAAGTATGCTGGATTTGACCGAGCATCACCGTTTCAGCAAGGGTATTTTCTCCTGGGTCGGTTACAGCGCGGAGTACATTCCCTACACCGCGTGTGAGCGCAAAGCCGGCACCTCCAAATGGAGCTTTACCAAGCTGGCAAATTATGCAATTGATGGCATTATCGGCTTCTCTACCCGTCCCCTGCGGATCGCAACCTATCTTGGCGGTGCGATCGGCGTGATTGCACTGATTTACCTGATTGTTGTGGTGTTGCAGAAGCTGATCATTGGCATCGATGTTGCCGGCTATGCCACGATTATCGTGCTGATCCTGCTGCTGGGCAGTATGCAGCTGTTTTCTATTGGCATTATTGGCGAGTATGTGGGCAAAACCTTTGAACAGAGCAAAAATCGCCCCATCTATATTGCGAAAGAAGTGCTTCTTCCGGAGGATAAAGAATGAGAAAGTATTTATTTCCCCAGGGCCTACCCTTCTATAAGGCAAATCTGCATTGCCACAGCACAGCATCTGACGGCAGCCTTACGCCGCAGGAGATCAAGGAATCCTACAAAGCCAAAGGTTACAGCGTGATCGCATACACCGATCACGAGTTGATGGTCCCCCACCCCGATCTGAACGATCCGGACTTCCTGGCGCTCAATGGCTATGAAATTGAAATAATGGATGACTATCCTCTGGGCTCTACCTTCAAGTATCGCAAGACCTGCCATGTTTGCCTGATCGCAATGGATCCGAACAATCTGCGGCAGGTTTACTGGACGAACGTTTATGTAACGAAGATACTTCGGGAAAAGCATCCTGATCTGGTTGCAGGATATGCTGACACTCCGGATACGAAGCGAAATTTCTGCGCGGAAGGCATTTCTGACCTGATGGAAACGGCTCGAAAGAATGGCTTTTTCGTCACATATAACCATCCCTACTGGTCTCTTGCGGATTATTCGATGCTTTCGCAGTATCACGGTATGCACGCCCTGGAGATTTACAACCACGGCTGCGAAACGGGTGGCTTTGAAGAGTATGATCCTGCGCTGATGGATGCGATGCTGCGCAATGGCCAGCGTGTATTCTTTGTGGCGGCAGACGATAATCACGGTGAGCGCAGCCAGTTTGGTGGCTGGTGTATGATCTGTGCCGAAAAGCTGGAGTACCGCACCATCACAAAGGCGCTGGAAGATGGCAATTTTTATGCATCTACCGGTCCTGAGATCAAGGAGCTTTGGTTTGAAGATGGAAATCTTCATATCACCTGCTCCCCTGCTGCCAAAATCATAGCCTCCTTTGGTATTCGAAAGAAGGTTTGCTTCCGGAAAACGGATGTTGACCTGACGGAAGCTGTAATTCCCGTAGACAAGGACGATATCTATGTCCGTGTAACAGTTTGGGATGAAGCGAATCATCACGCTGATACCAACGCCTACTTTACAGAAGATCTGTTTGAATAAAAGAAAACCGCTTCGGGAAGTCCGAAGCGGTTTTTGTTATTACTTCTTTTCCTTAGCCTTTGCCTTGGCAGCCTTCTTCTCAGCCTTTTTGCGAGCACGCTCTTCCTGTGCCTTCTTGGCAGCTTCCTGAGCAGCCTCGTTGGCGGAATCGTTAGCGGACAGAGCCCATTTCAGGAACTCGATGCGAACCTGATCAGCGCCGGTCTCGATGACGAACTTGTCGTCCTTGACACTGACAACGGTACCGACAATACCGCCGATGGTGGTGATGCGATCGCCAACCTTGACGTTGGTACGCATCTGCTCGGCTTCCTTCTTGCGCTTATTCTCGGGTCGGATCAGCATAAAGTAAAATACGCCGATCATTACAGCCAGCATAAGAATAGTTTCCATAGTTAATCTCCTTTGGTATAATTATCCTCGTTATTATAACATTTTCCAGGTAAAAAGCAAGTAGAATTTAGATTCTTTGGCTTAATTTAACAGAATATTCATTGCGGAAGGCCTCAAAAGTGCCATTATCCAGCGCTTCGCGGATCTTTTCCATCAACTTATTGTAAAAATAGAGATTGTGCATCACGCTCAGGCGCATTGCCAGCATCTCTTCGGCAACAAAAAGGTGGCGAATATAGGCCTTGGAATAGCGGCGGCAGACGGGACAGTCGCACTTGGGATCTATGGGCGATTCATCCAGCATATACTTGGCATTGCGTAGATTGATAGCGCCGTCCCAGGTAAAGAGCCGTGCGTGGCGGGCATTGCGGGCCGGCATAACGCAATCGAAGAAATCAACACCCCGGTACACCGCTTCGATGATATTGCTGGGGGTGCCGACACCCATCAGGTAACGGGGCTTGTCAGCCGGCATAAAGGGCTCAACAGCCTCGATAATGCCGTACATCTCTTCGGCGCTTTCGCCTACAGCCAGGCCACCGATGGCGTAGCCGGGCAACTCCAGCTCGGCGATGCGCTTCATATGATCCTGGCGAATATCCGGATACGTGCCGCCCTGATTGATGCCCCAAAGCATTTGCTGGGGATTAACGGTTTCGGGCAGCTGATTCAGCCGGGCATTTTCCGCCTTGCAGCGCTGGAGCCAGCGAAATGTGCGATCAACGCTCTGAAGCACATAATCACGGGGTGCAGGATTTTCAATGCACTCGTCGAATGCCATACAGATATCCGAGCCTAAATTGGATTGAATCTGCATACTTTCCTCAGGACCCATAAAGATCTTGCGGCCGTCGATATGGGAGGAGAAATATACACCCTCCTCTTTGATCTTCCGAAGACCCGACAGGCTGAACACTTGGAATCCACCGGAATCCGTCAGAATAGGGCCATCCCAGGTCATAAATTTATGCAGGCCGCCCATTTCACGCACTACCTTGTCTGTAGGACGCAGGTGTAAATGATAGGTGTTGGAAAGCTCCACCTGGCAGCCGATATTCCGAAGATCCTCGGCACTGAGCGCGCCCTTGATGGCGCCCTGGGTGCCAACATTCATAAATACCGGGGTCTGCACAGTACCGTGGGCGCAGGTAAATTCGCCACGGCGTGCCTTCCCTTCTGTTTTCAAAAGCTTAAACATAATATCCTCACTTATTCAATAAACATCGCATCGCCAAATGAGAAGAATCTGTACCGCTGGGCCACAGCTTCTTCGTAAGCGGCCAGTACATTCTCTCTGCCGGCAAATGCGGAAACCAGCATTACCAGGGTACTTTCCGGCAGGTGGAAATTGGTGATCAAAGCCTGCATTGCCTTGAACTGATAGCCGGGATAGATAAAGATATCTGTCCAACTGGATTTTGCTTCAAAGCTGCCGTCATCATTTACAAGGCTTTCCAAAGTGCGGCAAGAGGTTGTGCCAACGCAGATAATCCGTCCGCCGGATGCCTTTGTTTCGTTCAGAATATCAGCAGTTTCCTGGCTGATCATGCAAAGCTCGGAGTGCATATGATGGTCTGTAATCTGCTCAGCTTTCACCGGCCGGAATGTGCCAAGTCCAACATGCAGCGTGACAAAAGCGGTCCTTATCCCCTTTTTGCGGATGTTTTCTAACAATTCGTTGGTAAAATGCAATCCAGCAGTAGGCGCAGCCGCAGAGCCGACTTCCCGGGAATAGACCGTTTGATACCGCTCCTGATCGGCAAGCTCTGCCTTGATATAGGGCGGCAACGGCATCTTTCCAAGGCGCTCCAGCACCTCCAGGAAGGTGCCCTCATACTGAAATTCAACAACCCGATTGCCGTCATCTTTTACCTCCGTAACCACTGCGGACAGCTCGCCGTTGCCGAAAATCACCTCGTTGCCGACCTGCATTTTGCGACCTGGCTTACAAAGACATTCCCACTTTTTATTGCCAAGATCCCGCAGCAGCAGAACTTCCACAGCGCCGCCGCTGGGGCGATGACCCAAGAGCCGGGCGGGAAGCACCCGGGAATCGTTCATAACCAGACAATCACCTGGATTCAGATAGTCGATAATATCGTAAAAATGCTTATGACTTACCGCTCCGCTATTGCGATCGAGCACCAGCAAACGGGAAGAATCCCGCTTTTCCAGCGGTGTCTGCGCAATCAATTCTTCCGGCAGGTCATACCAAAAATCACTTGTTTTCATCGAAATTCCTCCCAATATCTATCAGCGATAGTATAGGACATTTTCGCAAGAAATGCAACACATATTGCTGACAAATCCACCATATACCGCATAAGATGGTGCGGAGGGATGCAATTATGAAAAATGTACTGTTTCACGGCGTTTGTACGGCGCTTGTAACGCCGTTTTTGAACGGTAAGGTCAATTATCCAATGATGGAAATGCTCCTGCGCAGGCAGCTTGATGCGGGCGTGAAAGCGGTTGTAATCTGCGGAACGACCGGAGAGTCCGCTACAGTGTCCGATGCTGAAAAGTTGGAGCTGTTCCGAAGATGTAAAGAGTATGTAAAGGATGATTGCCTGATCATTGCCGGCACCGGCTCGAATTCTACAGAGCACGCCGTATATTTAAGCCGGGAAGCGGAAAAATGCGGCGTGGATGCGTTGCTGGTGGTTAGTCCATATTATAATAAAGCTACAGAAGATGGGCTCTTTGCTCACTATTTGTCCATAGCACACGCTGTGAAGCTGCCGGTGATTATCTACAATGTACCGGGCCGCACCGGTGTGGATATTCCGGTATCGGTTTACAAGCGGCTGTCCCGTATACCCAATATCGCCGGTGTTAAGGAAGCGTCGAACAGCATAGTTAAAATAGCCGAGATCAGATCAGCTTGCCCAGACTTTCCAATATGGAGCGGGAATGATGATATGGTGGTCCCTACCCTGTCGCTGGGCGGTCAGGGCGTGGTTTCTGTATTATCCAATGTGGCGCCGGCGGAAACAAATGCAATGGTTCGGGCCGCACTGTCTGGCGATTATGCGAGTGCTTCCGCGCTGCAATGCCAGCTTTTGCCACTAATTAAGCTGCTGTTCTGTGAGGTCAATCCCATTCCTGTCAAAGTGGCAATGAAATTGATTGGCTTTGATTGCGGCGGCTGCCGCCTTCCTTTGACTTCCCTATCCACTGACAATCAGCAAAAAATGGTAGAATTCTTTGCAAAATAAGCGAAGCCCACGGATGCAACTGCACCCGTGGGCAAATTAATTAAGCCAGAACCGCCTTGTGGAAGACCTTCTTACCCTTGCGGATCTTTACGCCGTCACGAAGCATATCCTCGGTAACGGTGAACTGGGCAGAGGGGACTTTCTCGTCGTTAACCAGGACGCCACCCTGCTCAACAAGCTGGCGAGCCTGCTTGTTGGAAGGCGCCAGTCCACAGGCAACCATCAGAATCAGAATGCCGATCTTGCCATCGGCCAGCTGATCAGCGCTGATCTCGGTGGTGGGCATATTGGCATCGTCACCGCCGCCGGCGAACAGAGCCTTGGCTGCGGCCTGGGCTGCAGTAGCCTCCTCTTCACCGTGGACCAGCTTGGTCAGCTCGTAGGCCAGGATCTCCTTGGCGGTATTCAGCTGGGCATCCTTCCAGCTTTCCATCTCATTGATCTGCGCCAGGGGCAGGAAGGTCAGCATACGGATGCACTTGAGGACGTCAGCATCCTCTACATTGCGCCAATACTGGTAGAAATCAAAGGGCGTGGTCTTGTTGGGGTCAAGCCAAACAGCGCCCTTGGCGGTCTTGCCCATCTTCTTGCCCTCAGAATTCAGCAGCAGCGTGATGGTCATAGCGTGGGCATCCTTGCCCAGCTTGCGGCGGATCAGCTCGGTACCGCCCAGCATATTGCTCCACTGGTCGTTGCCGCCGAACTGCATATTACAGCCGTAGTGCTGGAACAGATAGTAGAAGTCGTAAGACTGCATAGGCATATAGTTGAACTCCAGGAAGCTCAGGCCCTTTTCCATTCTCTGCTTGAAGCATTCAGCGCGCAGCATATTGTTCACAGAGAAGCAGCCACCGATTTCACGAATAAATTCAACATAATTAAGGTTCAGCAGCCAATCGGCATTGTTGAC
>JAZSCE010000041.1:0-17103 GCA_045602725.1 Faecousia sp.
TAATGATGAAATTTCGGGGTTTATTTGTGCACAAGGGGTATTGCTCGTACCGCATTCGTACCGGATTTTTTTCGCGGTCTTAAAAAACCTTAGAGCCACAAGGGTTTTTCAATTTCCATAACCGTCCGGTGGACTGTTGCCGCCGACGGATGGACGGAGGCGAACATTAATTTTTGCCAACGGCAAAAATGCAAACAAATCTGGCCGGTACCTCCAGAAAAAACCTCTTTACGAAAGTAAAGAGGTTTTTTCAATGATATTCGTTCCTAACGGAACGGGTGATATACCTTGTGGGTATGATATCTGCTTCGCAAATGATATACGCTTCGCGTATGAAGGAACGGATGTTATATCATGCTTGCGAAGCAAGTATATCATGCGGCTTTGGCCGTATATCATATCGCACAGCGATATATCATTTTGGAGAAGCGGCGGTAAACAAATCTGGCCGGTACCGCAAAAAATATTTTCAATGATTACAGTCTGTAATTGACTTGCTTTCTTGCTCTTGCGATAATGTAATTAAAGGAAATGTTATGCAGAAAAGGAGGGCTTTGCAATGAAAAAAGTGGTATGTTTGTTTATGGTTTTGTCGGTGATTATTTTGCTTGCGGGTTGCCGGCAACCAAGCGGTGCGATTGACAGTACAAGCCCGACGGATGACGCAAGTCCTACCAATGGCACGATGCCCACCCTTAACATAGATTTTTCTGAAATCTTTCGTCCTACCGAAGCACATTTGAGCGATGAAGAGTTGGTGAGGGTCGTTGCACCGCAACTGGATATACCCGAAAATACAGCTATCAGGCACGAAATCGACGATTATTTCGGGGAGCCGAAGCATTGCAACTATAAAGATATCCGTTTCTTTGAAAATGGCTCTTTAGTGGCTGGCGCTATTGTTGACTCCGCCAATGGAGATTTGGTGCAGGATGTTTATAAATACGATCCTGCGAATATGTGCTTTTACCGCTATTTTCAGGACGAATACTTTGCGAGAAATGTTGCGGAGTCTATGAATAAAGTTCCCCACGAGGCGGTAACGGAGGAAGAACTGGCGAGCTTTGCTGGCACAATTACCACTTCCGGTCAGGTTGAAAGCTTGGCTGGTATTGGATACCTGAAATCAACAACCGAGCTGTGGGTTGTAAAATGCATTATGGAAGAAATACCAAACGAAATACTTCAGTGTAAAAGTATAAAACGATTATACATTTCAAAGGTGGATGGTTTGAAAAAGCTTCCTGAAAATATTGGAGATCTGCAAGAGCTAGAGACCATCGACGTTTCGCTTACACAGATGGAAAGCCTTCCGGAAAGCATTGGGAAACTGAAAAAACTCAAATATCTTGATGCATCCTCAACGAATATAACGACTGTGCCGGAAAGCATCGGTAACTGCGAAAGCCTGGTGTTCTTAGATCTGCACAGCACCGATATAACGGAAATTCCCGATGGCGTGACGAAACTTAAAAAACTAAAATCGCTGGACTTGGGTTATACGAAAATCACCGCGTTGCCGGAGGATATTGGCGCACTGTCGGAGCTTGTCCGCCTGGATCTGTTTGGACTTGACCTTCGGCATTTGCCCCAAAGCGCAAAGAATCTTACCAAGCTGGCGTATCTGAATGTTTACGATAACTACAACCTGGACGAAGAATACAAGCAATGGTTCCTCAATAAGTGCTATGAATGCACCACCGATCCCGCAAACGACGCTGATTGGTACGATGCGTGATAGCGGATAATGGAATAAAACTTTGAAGGAAAAACTGCATCTGATTTTAGTTGCAGTTTTTCTTTTTCCCTTGCGAAAAAGTGGGCGCAAGTCTGTTTTAGAGTTAGAGTCTAAAATCTGCGTCCGATCATAAGAGGAGATATAAATGAAGAAAAATATCGAGCTGCACATCCCTTTAGGCTTCCAATTAGACGACAAAATTGAATATGTTAAGGTATGGCAAGCGGAAAAATATCTTCATTCCAAAAGAATCAAGCGATATACCAAGGCGGTAAGGTACGGCGAGGATGCCGAGCTGCATTCCCACTGGCTGACCTGCCCCCACTGCGGAAGCAAGTATGTTGCCAACGCAAATTCGCCCCTTTTCAACCGATATGTCGCCTTCGGCCTTCCTGCGCTGCGGCCGACCAAAGCGCAGATCACCGATTGGGCCACGCTGCAAATGTCCATTTTCGACGAGGCGGAGCCCCACGAACTGCTGATTGTACCGCCCGTTTCCTTCCTTCCCAGATTCTGCTGCCCCAGCTGCGAAAATGAATCTTTCAGAAGCGCATCCACCCGGCAGGTAATGCTTCGTGCTTACAACAAGAAGATCACCGTCAAGTGCGAGGTAACCCAGCTTGATGAGATATTGTCCCTGGGATGGGCGAAGGTGAATGAGATCAAGCTCAGCTTTCCGATTTTTGAGGTGTTGACCTTCGATTTTCGCAGAGGCGCTGTATACATCAAAATTGAAAATGCGCAGGGCGAAACCTTGTGCCGGCGGGACATTACCGAATGCCCCGAGCAGCTGAAAGGCGGTGCCAGCTGCAAGCTCTTAACGCAAAACAAGCTGGTGCTGCGCAATGTGAAGCGTCTGTTCCAGGAGATGTGGGGTACTCAATTGCCCTTTACCTGGAGGCAGCTGGACATACAGAACCTATTTAAGATGACAATGTTTGTGGGCTACCCCAAACGCTTCTATGACAGCATCCCCTTTGTGCATAATTCCTTCAGGATCGATAAGGATTTTCGGGCCAGGGCAAAGCGGATGCATCGGCCCGAAAATTTGATCGGGCTGTATCAAAAGTCGGCACTTCCGCAGGCAAAATCCATTCGGCGCATTATGTTTGAGGAGCCTGGCCTGTTCTTCTATCTGCCTGTGGTAGAACAGGTTTGGGAAAGTATCGGAGATCCCAATTTGATGGCCCGATTCCTGAAAAGCGCCTCGGTATATGGGATTTTGTCCGCAATCCACATGCGGCCTGGAATTTCGCTGTATTTGCGTGATTTCTGCAGGATCAGAGGCACAACAATCCTGCTGGCAAATATCGAGGGTGACTGGAATTTGCTGCGGCAGAATGCAATCGACTACTGCTGTATGAGCCAGCGGATGCGCCTGCAAGTGCAGCAGCGGTGGAGAAATAAGGGTGACCAGGAAAGCATATACGAGTCCTACTCCGTTCCAATGTGCCACCCTGACGAAACCATCAAAGATTGCGTGATTGACGGCTACACATTTGTGTGGCTGAGAAATAGCAATGACTATTTCGTTGCGGCGCAGCAGCTGAATAATTGCCTAAGATCATGGCGGCCTCACGATGCGCCGGTTGTGGGCGTTCGAAAGAAGAAAAGATTTGTGGCGGCCATTGAAGTTCGTGAAAGGCAGGTCGTTCAGGCGAGAGCCTATGATAATGGTCCCATCAGCGCAGATACTGCATTGGATGCGGCACTGCAGAAATGGATGGCCCGCTACAGCTTAAAATGGTATACGGAGGATGATACCATAGATGATGCTCCGATGCCTTTCTGAGCCGGCTGCAACAGCAGCCGGTTTTCTTTCATACAGTTGAGTTTTTGCAGCATAAATGCTATAATATGACAAAAGCCCTGACAACCGGTAAATTATGAGTTCAAGACATAAGGAGAAAGAAACGCCATGACATATATTGAGTTCTTTGACAGACAATCCTCCGAGAATATCAGCGCCTGCCTGACCTATGCGCCGGAGCGTGTGATCTACATAGGTGACAATTCCAAACTGATGAAGCGCTACATTGCCAAGTATGCGCGTGTCTTTGCGGATCGGGGTCAGCAGATCGAGTTCCAATGCAGAACTGTTTCCAAAAGCAATTTGGACAATGCTGTGGCGCTGCTGACGGAGCTGGTGGAAACCTACGACGATTGCGTGTTTGACATTACCGGCGGCGAAGAGCTGCTGATGCTGGCGCTGGGCATCGTGTATTCGCGGCACCCTGACAGAAATATTCAGATCCATAAGTTTAATCTCCGCAATAATGCCATCTATGATTACGACAAGGATGGAAAAACGATCTTCCAGAAAACGCCTGCTTTGACCGTTGAGGAAAATGTGCGGATCTATGGCGGCGATGTGGTATATGGTGATGTGAATGCGGCAAAAACCTATCGTTGGGATCTTAACGAGGAATTCCTGCAGGATTTGGAGGTCATTTGGAATCTGTGCAAGGGCAATGTGCGCTTGTGGAATGCACAGATCGGAATTTTCGAGGCGGCGAAGGAGATTGGCAGCGTAAGCGAGGACAAGCTGACGATTTCGGTATCCCGTGATGACCTGGATCGCCACTTGCTCCAAAATAGGAATAAATACAGGTCCGTAAAGGGACTGGTTGCCCAATTGCTGAGAGCAGGGTTACTGACCCATTTTAGCGACGACGAAGCAATGCTGACGGTTTCTTTCAAAAATCCGCAGGTGAAGAGGTGCCTGACAAAGGCCGGTCAAGCCCTGGAAATGAAGGTTTTTGTAACCGCTAAGGGTGTGTTGGATAAGGAGGATGTGCCGGTTTATAACGATGTCCTCAATGGCGTTTTGATTGATTGGGATGGCGAGTTCCACGATGAAGAGACCGAAGAAATTTACGATACAGAAAATGAGATCGATGTGCTGATGATGCACGATGTGGTGCCTGTTTTCGTGTCCTGCAAGAACGGCTATGTGACCTCCGATGAGCTGTACAAGCTCAATTCTGTGGCTGAGCACTTTGGTGGACAATATGCCAAGAAGATCCTGGTGGCAACCTCTATTGACAGCATGGGCGACGCCGGCGAATATCTGCGCCAAAGAGCGAAGGATATGGATATCCGGCTGGTGGAAAACATCCAGGATATGGAGGATGAGGAGCTGTCTCGGATCATCAAAAATCTCTGGAGTAATTAACAAATAACCGACTGGCAAACCCGGAGGAAATCCTGCATTTGCGCCGGGGTATTGCCTTGACAAGTTCGCAGGTGCGAACTATAATAAAATGGTAAAAATGAACGATATAGGAGGGCCTGAATATGTGGGCGGTATGCCTTGCGATCTCCGTTTGTTCCTTGCCGATCGCGGCTTGCGTTTCCTTTGCGGTAAATAGGAGTAAAATGGCTGAGAAACATAAGCTGGGACTGTTCAATGCGCTGTTTGCAGGTGTATTTATTGCATCTTTTTTTATGTTCATTCCGGTGCACTTTGTCCGCATTGAGACAACCGTATTGGAAAGCTTGCGCGCTGTGCTGCTGTCAGTATTTCACGCGATGCAGACATTCACCATCGGCTGCGAATTCACTGTTATTGAAGAAGCTATGGCATACTGCACCGATGGGGTTGGCGTTTGGTATCAGGCTTGGGCAGCCGCGCTGTATGTGCTTGCGCCGGTGTTTACCTTCGGTGCTGTGATGTCACTGTTTAAGAACATCACGGCCTATATCAAATATCTTCGGGCATATTTTAAGGAGACATATGTATTCTCGGAGCTGAACGAAAAGTCCCTGGCATTGGCGAAAGATATCAAAGCCCGGCATAAAAAAGCTGCTATCGTATTTACCGATGTGTTTGATGATAACGAAGAGAGCACCTATGAGCTGATCGAACAGGCGAAAAAGATTGGTGCAATCTGCTTTAAGAAGGATATTATGGCACTGGAGCTGAAGAAGCATTCGCCAGGAAAACCCATCTACTTCTTTACCATCGGCAGCGATGAAACAGAGAATTTGAATCAGTCGCTGTGGCTGATCGAAAACTACAAAAGCAGAAGCAATACCCATGTTTACATTTTCTCCACAAAGATCGGAAGCGCACTTTTGCTGGCGACGGTCGATAAGGGAGAAATAAAGGTCCGCAGGATTAACGAGGTTCAATCCCTGGTCAACAGGGTCCTATACGAAAATGGCCAAATCTTGTTTGACAGCGCTAGAGAAATTGCTCCCAATACAAAGAAGATCTCTGCCGTTGTTGTCGGTATGGGCAGTCACGGCACAGAGATGATAAAAGCCCTTACCTGGTTCGGACAGATGGACGGCTACAAGCTGGAGATCAATGCATTTGACAAAGATCCACTGGCGGAGGAGAAGTTCATCGCTATAGCACCTGAGCTGATGTCGCCGGATTATAACGGTGTTGAAGTGGCGGGAGAAGCCCAGTATAAGATCACCATACATCCTGGAAAGGATGTGGATACGGTTTCCTTTGCTGACAGCATCTGCACCATCACGGATGCGACCTATGTATTCGTGGCACTGGGAGATGACGATGTAAACATCAATACGGCGGTCAACCTCAGGATGTATTTCGAGAGAATGAAAGTCCATCCGGTTATTCACGCAATCGTGTATAATTCTCAGCAGAAGAAAGCACTGGAAGGTATTAGGAATTATCGGGGTCAACCCTACGATATCACATTTATCGGTGATATGGAGTCGTCCTACACGGAAGATGTTATCATTGATTCGGACCTGGAAGAAGAAGCTCTGCAAAGGCATTTGAAGTGGGGCAAAGAAGAGGGATTCTGGTTCTACGAATATAATTACAGATCTTCAATGGCTTCTGCGATCCATATGAAAGCAAGAATTGCTTGCGGCGTCCCCGGTGCAGACAAAAAGGAAGAGGAACTGACCGAGGACGAGCGTATCGTCATCGAAGCGCTGGAGCATCGCCGATGGAACGCATATATGCGTGCTGAGGGTTATGTATACAGCGGCTCAAAAGACAAGGCGAGCCGCAATGATTTGGCAAAGACCCATTACGATTTAGTAGATTTTGCTTCCCTTCCCGATGAAGAGAAGCGAAAAGATAGAAAAGTTGGAACCAACTAAAAAAGGAGAGAAAAATATGACAGATATTAAAACCACTAAATTATTGGCAATGCTCATGGAAGCAGCCCAGAAAATTGGTGACACAAAGAACCCTCCCTTTACCGCTGAAAGATTTTTTGTGGCAGTCCTCGATCAGCTGAATTCCCCTATGGAAACGGAAGGCGACTTCGAGGTCACCAGCGAGCTGAAGGCGTTGGCAAGTAAGGTTGGCGAGCTGATCAAAGACCCCAAGGCTGTAAGAGAGTCTTTGATGGCCTATATCTGCCAGGAAAATGCTATGGCGTTCCTGGACGACCTGTATATGAAGAAGAAGATGCAGGTAGCTGCAGCCGGTGACGCAGAATATACGGGACAAGTGCTGGATACGGTGACGCTGCTTTCGCGCATCGCAGAAGATCCCAGCGAAGCAATCCGCAATGCTTTTTCTAAGGAAACGGTGAAGGCTGAGGAAACTGCAGAAAAAGAGGGCGCACGTGCATCCAGTGATGGCCCCAGCATTCAGGCCGCATTGGCAGATTTGATTGCCGAAGTGAGAAGAAATAGGGAAAGCGGCGCTCAACCGTCTGCAGGAACACCTGCGGAAGCACCTGCAGAACTGCCTTTCGAACCCGAGGTTGAAGTTACTGGCGATAAAGACGCGAAAACGGAAATGAGCGACATAGTTGCCGAAGTTAAGCGCATCAGAGCGGAGCTGAAGGATAGCGTTTACGGTCAGGACAATGCCATCAATGTGTTTGTCACAGGCTATTTCCAGGCAAATATGCTGTCTATGATCGACAAGTCCCGCAAGCGCCCCCGCGCAACCTTCCTGTTTGCCGGCCCTCCCGGTGTTGGTAAGACGTTCCTGGCTGAAAAGGTGGCGGAAGCCCTGAAATTGCCCTTCCAGCGCTTCGATATGAGCGAATATGCCGACGACGAAGCACATTTGGAATTCTGCGGTTATGATAAGGCATATAAAGGTGCTAAAGAAGGCAATGTTACCGGCTTTGTGGCAAAGCATCCCAAGTGCGTGCTGCTGTTTGACGAAATTGAAAAGGCTCACATTTCCGTTATCCATCTGTTCCTGCAGATTCTGGATGCAGGCAGACTTCGTGATAACTTTACTGACAAAGAAGTCTCTTTCTCGGATGCCCTTATTATCCTGACCACCAATGCAGGTAAGCAGCTGTATTCCGAGAGCGAGAACGGCGATCTTTCCACCATCTCCAGAAAGGTGATTATTAAGGCGCTGGAAACAGATGTGAATCCTGCTACCGGTGTGCCGTTCTTCCCCGGTGCTATTTGCTCCCGTTTGGCTTCCGGCAATGTGGTAATGTTTAACCACATCGGTGCCCACGACCTTCGTGCAATTGCCAAGAAGGAAATCCAGCGGCACGTATCCAGCCTGGAGAAGGAAACTGGTATCAATATCGAAATTGATGAGCATGTATATACGGCGCTGCTGTTCTCAGAGGGTAGCAACGCAGATGCCAGAACCATCAGAAGCAGAGCAGAAACCTTCTTCAATGATGAGCTTTTCGAGCTGCTCAGATTTATCGCATCCAACAAGGTAAAGACCGGCATTGACAATGTGGACAAAATCCGTATTGATGTAGATTTGTGCCAGGCAGGTGAGGATATCCGCACCCTGTTTATTGCCTCCGAGCGGGCAAAAATCCTGATGTTGGCAAGCCCTGAAACCGTTGCAACCTGCAAGGAAAAGGTACCTGAACTCGAATTCGTCGGTGCACAGGATGCCGAAACCGCGATCGAGGTAATTAAGAAGCAGAGTATCGATTTTATTTTGCTGGATATGGAATTCGGGGCGCCCGCAACATCGCTGAAAGCCCTGAATATCGAGGACATAGATTCTCCTGCACGTGACTTTTTCAAGTTCCTGAAGGAGCAGAAATGCAGCATCCCCGTGTATTTGCTTGAAAATCGCGGCGTTGCTTTGAACGAAGAGGAAAGAATTTCCTTTATGCGCCAGGGCGTTCGCGGCGTACTGTGCATGAATGACACACAGGAGCCCTTTGCTGCACAGATGGACAACATCGCTTCCATCTTGCATCAGCAGGCAAGTATGATCAAGCTGGCAACGGAAAACAAGCTGGTTTCCTTTGAAACCGCACAGACCGTTTCTGAAGACGGCAAAGCCGCAAGCATCAGGCTGTTCGACTTTGCAATGGCAGTAGCCGTGGATTCGGAGGATGTCAAGAATGTTATGAGCGCCGTTTCCAAGCCCAATGTGCATTTCGCGGATGTCATCGGCGCAGAGGATGCCAAGAAGGAACTTACTTATTTCGTTGAGTATCTGCAAAATCCCAAGAAGTACATGGGCACAGGCGTCAAGGCTCCCAAGGGCGTCATCCTTTACGGCCCTCCCGGTACCGGCAAGACGATGCTGGCCAAGGCAATGGCTTGCGAAGCCGGCGTGACCTTTATCGCTGCGGCAGGCAACGAATTCCTGCAGCAGTGGGTTGGTGCAGGCCCTGAGAAGGTCCGTGAACTGTTTAAGACAGCACGCAAGTACGCACCCTCCATTCTCTTTATTGACGAGATCGATTCCATCGCCAAAGAGCGTAAGGGCGGCGTCAATTCCGCTGCAAACGGTGAAGATGTACTGACCGCATTCCTGGCTGAGATGGACGGCTTCGCAAGCGATCCTTCCAAGCCTGTGTTTGTGCTGGCAGCTACGAACTTTGATGTGAAGCCCGGCAGCGACAAGAGCCTGGATCCTGCTCTGATGCGCCGCTTCGACAGAAGAGTGTATATCGACCTGCCCAACAAGGAAGAGAGAATTCGCTTCCTGAGAATGAAGATCGCCAAAAATCAGGCTCTGCAGATCTCCGAGGAGCAGCTTGACAATATCGCTATGAGATCCACCGGTATGAGTCTGGCAGAGCTGGATTCCGTTGTGGAGCTGGCGCTGCGTTCTGCAATCAGAGAAGGAAGCACTGTTGTTAATGATGCGATCCTGGAGGAAGCCTTCGAGACCTTCAACGGTGGCGAAGTGAAGAAGTGGGGTGTTTCCCAGCTGGAGTGTACTGCAAGACACGAGGCAGGCCACGCATTCTTGTACTGGCTCAATGGCGACACACCCTCTTATCTGACGATCGTTGCCCGTGGTAATCACGGCGGCTATATGCAGCACGCTAACAAGGAGGACAAGCAGCTTTACACGAAGGACGATCTGCTCGGCCTCATCAGAACTTCTTTGGGCGGACGGGCTGCCGAAATCGTTTACTACGGTGAGCGTGCCGGACTCTCCTCCGGTGCATCCGGCGACCTGATCAGTGCAACAAGAACTGCACAGCGGATGATTTGTGCTTACGGTATGGATGAGGACTTTGGCCTTGCTGTCGTACCCACCTCGATGATCACGGACGGTCCCTTGGCCGTTGAGATCAGAGCCGCGGTAAACCGCATCCTGAAGGAACAGCTGGCTGAGGCTGTGCGGCTGATTGCCGAAAACAAGAACAAGATCGATGCCCTGGTGGATGCTCTGATGTCCAAGAATCATCTCAATGGTGCAGAAATCGATGAAATCTTGTCCAAGGCTTAAGCGAAAATCGTAGAATAACATAAAAAGGGGATACAACGATGGAAGCTACACAAAAATATATTGCAGCAGCATCTATGGGCGCATCTTGGCTTGTGCTGATCGCAGCCATCGTATGGATGGGAGTCAGAGGGGCCAAAAGAAGGCGCACGCCTGAAAAACACAGCAAGACAGGCCTGAGCGCTGTTTTGGTGTTTTCGGGCTTCCTGATTGCAATAATTTGGCTGCTGAGATTTGCTGTTGGATATTATTCCATCGTTGTGTCCCAATGTCCGGCACAGGAATTGACACCGTGGGAAGAAATTGCAAACAGCCTGTTCAAAGCCCTTCGGACGTTCAGTATGGAAGAAGAGTATGATGCGTACATCCTCGGCATTAAGGGCTTGATCGCTGAGCTGATTCCCAGCGAGCATTGGTCTTTCCCGCTGGTGCAGAACGTAATGGTCGTATATGCTTCCATCCTGAATTTGCTGGCACCGATTATGGGCGGCGCTATCGTTCTGGAAATCCTGGCCAGCGCTTTCCCGAAGATCAAATTAAGATGGTCGTATTTGCATTTTAGACGCCCGAAATACTATTTCAGCGAACTAAATCCGGCATCCTTGGCGCTGGCGAAGAGCCTGTTTTATGCAGAAGAGAAGACAAAGCCGATCCTGATCTTTACAGATACATATGTGGATGATGAGAAAGAAAAAGAGTCGGAGTTGCTGCAGGAAGCGAAAAAGTTTGACGCAATTTGCGTTCGGGATGACCTGATCCATGTGGCGAAGGTCAAAAGGGGCAAACGGGCATTCTACCTGATGGACGAAAATGAGTTCGGAAATCTGCAGACCTTGATGGGCCTGGTGGAAGACGAAAATGTAAAATTCCTTAGAAATGCCGAAATCTATCTGTTTGTCCAAAGCGAAGCTTATGTACAAATCGAAAGGCAGATCTACAAGAAGCTGGACGAAGAGAAAAAGAGAAAGCTGCTCAAGGGCGGCGAAAAGCCCACGATCGTGCCAATCAACGGCCACCGCAATTTGGTGAACAATCTGTTTGTCGATGTGCCGCTTTTCGAGCCCCTGATCCGCAAGGGTGATCCCAGCAAGTTTGACCTTACAATCCTGGGTAATGGCATTATCGGAACGGAAGCATTTTTAAGCGCATACTGGTTTGGACAGATGCTGATCAGCCGCAATGTAGGCGGTAAAAGCTGCGTGGATGAATGTGAGATGACCATCAACATTGTGTCCAATGATAAGGAAGACGTATTTTGGTCGAAGATCGATTACATCAACTCCGAAATCCGGGACACCGTTCGCGTCTTGAAAGAGGACAAGTGCGAAGAAAAGCCCGATCTGCTGGTGTATGACGACGGCAAACATACCAACAAGCCCTATTGCAGTGTCCGGTATGTAAAAGCCGACGTCAAGGTCGATGGCTTTTGGGACGGTAATATTCCTCAGGCACAGAAGCTGCTGGAATCTGACTATTTTATCGTTGCCTTGGGCAATGATGCGGACAATATCTCCATCGCAGATAAGCTCCGCCGCTTGATCGGCAAAAAGCATCTTGAAGAAGATGCCGAGAAATCCCAAGAAGAAAACGGCAACAATGTTGTGATCGCCTATGCGGTGTTTGATTCTGCGCTGGCGAGAATTCTGAATGAGAAAAATGCCTACCAATGCAGGGAAAAGGGCAAAACAGATATTTATCTGTATGCATTTGGCAGCATAGAGCAGGTGTACAGCTACAACAATGTTACGATGTCCAAAAGCATATTGCTTGCTGAGGGGACGGGCGAAGCGTACAATCGTGCCCAGCGGCAGCAAAGTCACATCGATGACAATAAAGATCGAAAGAACGATGAAAGCCGGAATTATAGCTATTGGGCAAACCTTGCCAGAGCAATGCACATCCGCTATAAGGCATTTTCACTGGGTTTGATACAAGAGTCCATTTTTGATCATGCAGGCACATCTGTGAAGCACGAAGAGTATATTGCAAAGCAATGTGACCTGTATAAGCGAATTGTTACTACGAAGGGTGAACCCGACAATGATATCGCGCCGGCGCACAAGGATGCCCAAATAAAAATGCATCTGCTGGCCTGGCTGGAACACCGGCGTTGGACCGCGTTTACCCGGACGATGGGATATCAACGCACCAGGGAATACCACAAAAATCTGCACCTAAATGGCGAAAATCATAAGAATATGGAGCTGAAGCTCCATCCCTGCCTGGTGGAAGCTAAGAAGCCGGTGCTGGATGGTGCAAACACTTATCAGCAGAAGACATCGGATGGCATTTTCATCGAGCGTGCTGTTACCGTAAACGCAGAAATGCTTGACAAATATCAGCTTACTGCGGTAGCTGTAAAGGATACGCTTGGTGAGGACAAAACCATATCCTTTGCCTTGCACGCAGAGGGGTGCGATCTTTACAAATGGTTGATTGCGGCATTGGGAGACGATTCCCGTTTGGCCAAGCGGCTGGAAGAGTTGCTTACGGAAAAGAAGGCGGGCTTTGTTTTGCTCAACGCAATGCAGCCGGAAAGCGGAGAGATTTGGCCTGTTGCAATTAAGGTGGAAAACGACGACAAGGTTAAAATTTCGGCTGTATTCAAGGTCAATGACCTTAGCGTAGCGCAGATGATCGCGTTGCTGCGCATATCAAGGGCGTATTTTGAAGCGAAGGGAAAGGCTGCCGCCAGAGTTAGTAAAACCGGCTTTGATCTGCTGGATATATTAACGGTTGATTGGTGTGTGGAAGCGGCACGATTCAGCGTCCATAGAATTGACGAGCTGCTGGAAAAACTTCAAAAGCAGGAAAATTTGGAGAAGATCAAGGAAACCTATGCTGCTGTTTGGTGTGGCATTAATTGCCATGACTTTAAGAAGCATGATTATTGTTTCTATGATTTTGACTAGGAGAGAGCAAATGTACAAACCAAATCCAATTGACACCGGTAGAATTGAATTGCCGGAGGAACTACTTGCTCTTACGGAACGGCTGGCTGAGAATGTCCACGAGAATTGGGCTGCCGGTCGCATCGCTGACGGCTGGGTTTATGGCGAAAAGCGGGATGATGAGAAGCGGACAACACCGTGCCTCGTTCCGTATTCGGAACTGACAGAAGAGGAACGGGAGTATGACCGTCATACTGCGCTGCAGACGCTGAAAATGATCCTGGCGCTGGGCTATACAATCGAGAAGAAATAGATACGATGACAGATCTTGCATCCGGAAAGGGTAATTGATATGGAGTTCGAATATATTTCAGCGAAAGAAGCTGCCACGAAGATTGGCGTTAGCGTTCGGTGGATCCAGCAGCTTTGCAAAGATGGCAAGGTTGATGGCGCCAAACGCTTTGGTATGCAGGATGTGTGGCTGGTGCCCATCAAATGGGTAGAGCAGCGCCTTGCCGCCACCAAAAGAATAAACAATTGAGCAGGTGCATCCGTATTATTTTTTTCGGGTGCATACAGGGAATCGCCGCATCGAATGATGCTGCGATTCCTTTCTTTTTGCGCAAACAATGGAAAGCTGTTTGCTGCGCAGTTCCTTGTGGTTGACAGAACATTGTGTTGTGCAGTTTGCCGGAAAACAAAATTTCTGGACGAAGATTTGGGCTTGATGCAGAAAAATGAGGCAAAACAGGAAGATTATGCCGATGATATTTTGAGGTTACCGTATAATATGCAGACGGATTTTTCTTCTTATCGGCGTTATGGAAATCAAATCCGTATGTTATGTCAATAGTCGCTTGGAAAAATCAGCATAATTCCATATTGAGTTGCACACCGGTCCTTTGGTACAATGACATTCCGGCTAGAGAAGGAAGGTGTGTTATTATGTATTCGGCGGCATATATTTGGGCGAAAATTATTGGTGGACTCGAAGAGCGCCTTGGAGCGATTGCGGTTTCTGCGTTGCTGGATGATGCGCAGATTATTGAGGTTACTGAGAATAAACTGATTATTTATTCGCCGTCGGACTTTCGGCAGGAGGCCATCCGCAGAACCTGGAAGCAGCATATAGAGCAGACGGTGATGGAACTGTTTCAAATACAGTTGGAGCTTGTCGTATGGGGCGATTATGAAAAAGAGAAACACAAGCAAACTTCGCACACCCCAATATGGACATACAATCCGCAATTTAGTTTTGAAAACTTCATTGACGGTCCGTCCAATATGATGCCCCTGCGTGCAGCGATGTTTGTTGCGGAGCACCCCGGAGATGAGATTTACAATCCGTTGTATATCTATGGCCCGCCGGGCGTTGGAAAGACCCACTTACTGTATGCGATTGCCAACAGCATATCCAGGGACCGTCCGGATTTGAATATCGTATATGTCAAAGGTGATCAATTCACAAACGAATTGGTTCAGGCAATTCTGACTGCAAGTACGGTTGAATTCAAGAAGAAATATCGCCAGGCAGATGTTCTGCTGGTGGATGACGTCCAATTCATTGCAGGCAAAGAGTCTACGCAGGAAGAATTCTTCCACACCTTCAATGAGCTGTTTGATTATCACAAACAAATTGTACTTACATCGGATCGGACACCCAATGAGATGCCCACACTGGAGGATCGCCTAAAAGGCCGATTTGGAGATGGCGTTATGGTGCGTATTGCGCCGCCGGACAACGAAACGAGAAAACGCATTATCAAGGCCAAGGTCCAAAAATTGGGTTTAGCGTTGGATGACGAATGTGTTGAATATGCATCGGAAAGATTATGCGATAATGTGCGCCAAATTGAGGGCGGATTGAAGAAAATCCGTGCTTACCGGGACTTGTCCGGAATGGAACTGACGCTGGAGAACATCGCCCAAACGATAGATGATATTCAAACGGCCGAGCAGCACGCGCAGATCACACCGGATTTGGTGGTGCGGTATGTTTGCAAGTATTATGGCATTGAGGAATATCAGCTTATGGGACACCAGCGAAGCAGGAATATCGCATTGCCCCGGCAGATTGCGATGTACCTGGTGCGGCACTTGACCAATATGAGCTTCCCCAATATTGGTCGGTATTTTCAGAAGGATCAGGCGACTGTTCAACACGCGGTGAAGAAGGTTGCGCTTGAACTGAAGAACAAGAATGCACAATTGGAAAATATACTCCGGGATATACAGCTGGCAATTGACAGCAGTGTGTGATTTAAGAAAAGTTAAAGGACTTCACTTTCGTGAAGTCCTTTTTTGTTTAGAAAAACAGCTTTACCGTCAGCGAGGCGACGAGAAAGCCGGTCAGGTCGGCGATCAGGGCGGCGGGAATGGTGTAACGGGTCTTTTTGATGCCGGCCGCGCCGAAATAGACGCTGATGGTGTAGAAGGTGGTTTCTGTAGAGCCAAGCATTACGGCTGCTGTTCTGCCGATCAGGGAATCCGGGCCGTACTGCGCCATCAGGTCCGCGCCCACTGCCAGGGCTGCGCTGCCACTTAAGGGCCGCACTAGAACCAAAATGGCGGTCTCCGGCGGTATGCCGAAGAAGCCGAAAACCGGCGCCAGAAGAGAGCTGATCAGCTCTACAGCTCCGGAAGCGCGCAGCATAGATACTGCGGTCAGCAGAAAAATCAATGCCGGTGTGATGGACAGCAGCAGCTTCAGCCCGTCGGCTGCGCCGCTGAGAAGCAGATCGTATGTATTCTCCTTACGCCTTAGCGCCAGCACCGATGCCGCAAGTATGAGCATAGGAACAAGATAGTCAAGCATTGTGCCACACCTTTCCCATCAGCCAGGCCGCAGCAAGCCCCAGGGCGGTAGAACAAAGAGAAGTAATCCATACAGCCGGCAAGATATCGAAGGGCGCTCCTGCGCCCAGGGAGGCCCTGACGGCGGCTACATTACCGGGGATCAGCTGGATCGATGCGGTGTTCAGTACGATCAGCCGGCACAGCTCGTCTGTGGCAAGACCTGGCCTGCTGGGGTCAGCAAGGCGCTGTGCAGCCTGGATACCCATTGGGGTTGCCGCATTTCCTAAGCCGAGAATATTGGCGCTGATGTTGGCGCTGAGCTTTTGACGCAGGAGCGGATCTTTTCGAGAGGATGGAAAGAGCCGGCTCAGCAGGGGATGCATTAGCCTGGACAGCGCTTGCGTGATCTTTGTGTGCTCCATCAGCTTGCCGACGCCTGTCCAAAGGCAGATAGAGCCGGCAATAGAAATGGCCAGCGTGATGCCACTTTGTGCGCCACTCAAAACCGCGGCACCTAGCTGTTGTCCACGCCCGAGAAACATCGCACAGATTACGGAAAGTGCCAAAATCGACGTCCAAACCCAACTCATTACCACGGTCAAGCCCCCTTTGCAACCATTTTATGGTGCAAAAAATAGGGTATTCGTATAAATTTACCGCAGAAAATGACAAAAAAGTAAAAAACTATTTGACAGACCAATATTAACCTATTATAATAAAGATAACCCGTTAATGTTCCAATTACAATCTGAAGGGATGTATAAACATATGAAATCCACCGGAATTATTCGCAAAGTTGACGAACTGGGCAGAATCGTGTTACCCATTGAGCTGCGCAGAGTGCTGGATATTGCCGAGCGGGATGAGCTGGAGATCTTTACGGAGAATGATCGTATCATTCTGCAGAAGCACCAGACCTCCTGTGTTTTCTGCAATTCCACGAAGGGGCTTACCAAGTTTAAGGATAAGCACGTGTGTGAAGCCTGCGCCCGTGGCCTCTCCCGGCTGTAAATTTTGCAATAAAATCCCCGGCTGCATTTGCAGCCGGG
>JAZSCE010000042.1:0-8098 GCA_045602725.1 Faecousia sp.
AGGTAGCTGTCATAGCGGGTTTTTTCGATCTTTCCTTCCTCTACCGCACTACGCACCGCACAGTTAGGCTCTAAGCGGTGGGAGCAGTCGTGAAATTGGCAATTCCCAAGGAAAGGCGCAAAATCCGCAAAGGAATACTGCAGATTTTCTTTCAGCAGGACCTCCATCTGGTCCGTGTCAAAGGACGAAAAACCCGGGGTGTCTGCCACATAAGTTTCTTCATCCAGACAGTATAGCTGCACATGGCGGGTAGTATGTCGGCCTCTGCCCAGCTTCTCGGAAACCTCACCGGTAGGCAGCTTCAGCTCCGGACACAGCCGATTCAGAATACTGCTCTTGCCAACGCCGGAATTGCCGGTAAATGCCGTCAGCTTTCCCTGGATCATTTGCCGCAACTGTTCTATTCCCTCACCGGTCTGTGCGCTGGTGCTGATGACGGGGAAACCCGCATTCGTATAAATGCGCACCAGGTCGATCGCCGGATCCAGGTCCGACTTATTGACGCAGAGGATCACCTCTACCTCCTGATCGCCGGCAATGGCCGCCACGCGATCAATCAGGAACGGCTCCGTTATGGGATTGACATTGGCAGCAAAGATCACCAGCGCATCCACATTGGCCACCGCCGGACGCACAAAGCTGTTCTTCCGGGGCAGGATCTTCTCCACCATCCCCTTCCCCTTCTCTACGGTGATTTCCACCATATCGCCGGTCAGGGGTACACTGCCAGCTTTCCGCAGGATGCCCCTGGCCCGGCAGGTAATCAGCCCTGCCGGGGTAAGAACATCATAAAATCCACTTAATGACCGCAGAATACGGCCGGTCTGCGCATTATTGTTCATACGGCATTTCGTCTACATCCACGAAGGAAACATTGATAGTGGTATAGGGCTCATTATCAATCAGCACCGAGAATTTCATCGTATCCTTGCCGGATACCCGGAACTCTGTAGACACCGTTCCCACGGGAATGACACGCTCTTCCATCAGCACACCCTCACGGTAGATCGTTACGGTGTACTCCTCCGTCTTATCGGTGGGCAGCGCCACCGGGATCACCATATAGGTATAATCATCCGGCTCAGGCAGCTCATCCGGCGGCAGGGTGATGGTGGTATCCTTACCCTTGGAAACACGCAGAATAATTGCGGTAGTTACATTGATATTTCTGCCGGCAGGAATGTTTTGGAAGAATATCTTTCCGGCAGGCTGATCGCTGACTTCCTCGTAGACCTCAACATTTTGGAAGCCGTTCAGCTCCAGCCACTTCTCAGCAGACTCTCTGGTATATCCGCCGGAGGTGAAGTCCACCATTGTAACGGTCTTAACCTCAGGGCCGGTGCTGACGTAGAGCTTGATCAGGGTGGTTTCGGTCAGCGGTGCATCCTTGGCAGGCTCGGTCTTGAAAATCTGTCCCGCTGCCACAGTTTCGCTGTTTTCGTAAAGGATGCTGATATTGGCCTCGGGAATACTTTGGGTGTTGATCAGGAAGTTCTTCGCCGTGTTTGCGTCCAGGCCCAGCAGATCTTCCATCAGCTTTTCCTTGGGCTCAGGGCCGTTACTGACCACAACGGTAACGGTGCTGCCCTTGTTGATCTCAGTATGCGCTTTGGGATTCTGCTCAATGATCTTGCCCTTTTCATACTCGCTGCTGTAAACCCATTTTTCCACTTCGACCACATAATCCGTTGCCTTAGTGGCTTCTTCCAGGCTCTGATTCAGCAGATTGGGTACAGGCACAGTATTTTTCGATTCGCTGAGGCCATTGCCGGCAAGCAGCGCAATCAAGAACACAACGATTGCGATCACCGCCACAGCGGAGCATACGATAATGGAGATCTTGGCAGCCTTGCCGCCACGCTCTTCTTCCTCGATGATCTCCTCAGCACGGCGGCGGGGATGATTGCCGCTGGAAGGCTTCTTTGCAGCCGTTCTCGCGGCAACGCTTTCGCCGGGTCTCTTTACCGGGCGCTCAGGAGGTGTCGTCGGCCTTTGCGGTGTGGTGCCGGTAGTTGCGGTGCTTTTGATCTGAATGGCATCGTCCATACCGGTACTGGAATTATTGTAATCAAACAAGATGGAAGGATCCTTGCGGAACTCATCCATATCATACAGCATTGCCTGTGCGGAAGGATACCGCTTATCCGGATCCTGGTCCATCACCTTCATGATAATCTGCTCCAGGCCACCGGGGATATTGGGATTCAGCGTGGAGGGCATCTGCGGCTTGCCGTTGATATGCTGGATGGCAACAGATACCGGGGTCTCGCCATCATAAGGAGGTCTGCCGGTCATCATCTCGTACATCACAACGCCCAAAGAATAAAGGTCGCTGCGGTTATCCACATTGCCGCCCTTTGCCTGCTCGGGAGAAATGTAATGTACGGAGCCAAGGGCTTCCTTCGTCAGCGTATTGCTCTGCGACATCACCCGAGCGATGCCAAAGTCAGCCACCTTGACAGAGCCATTTTTCAGCACCATCACATTGTGGGGCTTGATATCCCGGTGAACAATGCCACGGCTGTGGGCGTGATCCAACGCCTTGGCGATTTGGATTGCGAAGTGGAGAGTTTCCTTCCAGTTCAGCACACCCTTCTTCTCCATATACTGCTTCAGGCTGATGCCGTCAATCAGCTCCATAACGATGTAGTCCGCGTCATCGGAGGTAGAAACGTCATAGATAGAAACGATGTTGGGATGTGAAAGCATCGCAACAGCCTGACTTTCCGCGTGGAATCTGTGCCGGAATTCCGCATCCTGAGAAAAATCATCCTTCAGGATCTTGATCGCCACCAGCCGGTTCAAACGATGGCAGCGCGCCTTGTACACCACAGCCATACCGCCGGTGCCGATCACTTCTAATATTTCATAACGGTTATCCAGTAACCGTCCAATATATTTATCCATAATATCTCCTTTCGAGGCCGTCAGATCAGGACCATAACGCCAGTTACATTGTCCGGTGCGCCCCGGTTCTTTGCAATATCCAGCAGCCGCTGGCAGCAGTTTTCTTTGTTGGTGCCGTGGACAACTTCAAACAGGATTTCCTGATCGTCCACCATATTGCTCAGGCCATCACTGCACAGCAGCAGGCAATCGCCACGCTCCACATCCAAATGGAACACATCGCACTCCGCAACGGTTTCCGGACCGATGGCACGGGTGATGTAGTTCTTGCCGGGATAGTTCCTGGCCTGCTCAGGGGTCAGCTCTCCCCGATCCACCATCATCTGCACCACGGAGTGATCCGTAGTCAGCTTGCGGATGCCATTGCTGCTGACCAAGTAAGCACGGCTGTCACCTACATTGACGATGGTGACCTCCTGATCCTGCACCAGCAGCGCGACCAGGGTGGTTCCCATACCGGAGAACTCCTCCAGCTGCATTGCCTGGTCATAGACCGTAAAGTTCGCCAGCTTGACCGCACTGCGCATCATCTGCTCCACTTCATCAGGATCCATACCCGACTTCCAGGTCTGGCGCACTTCCTCCACAAAAACCTCCGCAGCAAGGGTGCTTGCCACATTGCCGGATTTTGCGCCGCCCATACCGTCACAGACGATGCAAAGCACGCTGTTACGGTCCAGCTTTTCAATTAAATAAGTATCCTGGTTTTGCGTCCGAACGCAGCCGGGATCTGTAATGCCCCAACATTGCATAAGGAATCCGCTCCTTTCAGGTGATCTTACTGTTGTTCTTTCGTATACTTTCTTCTAAGCTGACCGCAGGAGGCATCAATGTCGCCGCCCAGGGTCCGCCGCACAGTTGCAGGAATGCCGCCATCCTCCAAAATCTTTTGAAAGCGAGCCACCGCATTGCGGGTACTGGGCTTCAGGGGGCTTTCCTCCACGTGGTTTAGCGGGATCAGATTAAAATGTGCCGGCAGGCCCTTCAGTCTGCGAAGCAATTCTCTTGCATTTTCTTCCGAATCATTGACGCCGTCGATCATCGCGTACTCAAAGGAGATCCGGCGGCTTGTGGCTCTATAATACCGGCGGCAGGCATCGAGGAGCTGATCCACGGGATAGGCCTTATTCACCGGCATAATGGTACCCCGAATTTCATCATTCGGTGCGTGCAGCGAAACCGACAGCGTCAGCTGCAGCTTCTTTTCCGCCAGCTCATCGATCTTCGGCACAAGGCCGCAGGTAGACAGGCTGATATGCCGCATCGAGATGTTCATTCCGTCGGGACTGTTCACCAGCTCCAGGAAACGCAGCACATTCTCGAAATTATCCAGCGGCTCACCAATGCCCATCAGCACAATATGAGAAATGGGAAGCCCGGAATCCACCTGGGTGAACAGCACCTGATCTAGCATCTCAAAAGGCTCCAACTTTCGCACCAAGCCACCCAGGGTTGATGCGCAGAATGCACATCCCATTCGGCAGCCAACCTCCGTAGAGATGCAGACGGTGTTGCCGTAATGGTAGCGCATCAGCACCGTTTCCACGCAGTTGCCATCGTGCAATCGCCACAGATATTTGATCGTGCCGTCCTTTTGGGATTCTTGTTTTCTTACGACCTCAGGGGCGCAGATGGGATATTGCTCCTCCAGCGCAGCGCGCAGAGACTTGGGCAGATTACTCATTTCTTCGTAACTGCGGATGCCCTTGTGCAGCCAGCTGAACACCTGCTTTGCCCGGAATGCCGGCTGCTGCATTTCTTTCAGCACAACGCCGATTTCCGGCTGGGTCATAGATTTCAAATTTACGCTCATACTTTTCTCCGCAAACGGCAGATAAAGAAGCCGTCTGTGTCATATTCTCCCGGCACCAGGGTCAGCATTCCATCCGTATTTTCAGGGAACACCGCCGGCAGCACCAGAGGCTCTGAATAAAAATCATCCCGCTGCCGCAAGAAGGCTTCCACAACAGCTTCATTCTCCCGCCGTAGCAGCGTGCAGGTAGAATACAGCAGCGTGCCGCCGGGCTTTACATACTGCGCCTGGTTCATCAGGATCTGCAACTGCAGCCAGGGCAGTTCTTCCATTGATTTCGGGTCTTTATAGCGGATATCCGGCTTCTTGCGGATAATGCCGTAGCCGGAACAGGGCACATCCGCCAGCACCACATCCATTTTATCTTTCCATTGGGGAACAAATTCGGTGGCGTCACGCTGCACCGCTTCCAAATTGGAAAGGCCCAGGCGCTCAGCACCGTTTTGGATCAGGGAAATCTTATGGGCGTGGATGTCGCAGGAGGTGATACTTCCCTGCCCTTGCAGGATCATCGCCGCCGCAAAGCTCTTGCCGCCCGGTGCTGCACAGCAATCCAGGACCGTTGCATTCGCCGGGATCTGCGCGCATTGTACGCTGAGCTTGGCCGCCGCGTCCTGGACATAGAACAGACCTTCCCGGAAGGCAGCCAGCTTTTCCAAATTGCCGCTGCCGGATAGCACCAAGCAATCGCGCATCCAATCGTGGGGTTGTGCAAGTATATCCTCCCGGGCCAATCTTTCGATCAGCTCAGAGGTGGTGATCTTTAAGGTATTTACCTGTGCCACCGTCTGTGGCATTGCATTGTTGGCAGCCAGCATATCCTCCAGCCTGGCTTCGCCAACGCTCTCCCCCAGCAGCTTGATCAGCGTCTCGGGATGGCTGAAGCGATCCTCCAAGGTCACAGGCTCCTTCAGCTCGCCCTTGGTGCGCACCGCCTGCCGCAGCACCGCATTTACCAAGCCGGGAGCAAAGCGCTGCTTTTTGCAGTATTTCTTTGCCATCGCCACGCTTTCATTGACCGCAGCAGAGGACGGGATCTTATCCATCTCGTAGATCTGATAAATTCCCAAATGCAATATATCACGCACCGCAGGGTGCAGATCTTTCAGTTTTCCGGTCAGCAGCTGCTGCAAATAAAAATCCAGCTTATTGCGGTTTTGCAGCACGCCGTAACACAGCCGGGTAGCCAGGGCAGCATCCCGGCGGTCCAGCTTATCCCGGGCGATATATTCCTTCAAAACACCGTTGGACCAAGCCGCCTGCTTGCGGCAGCCAATCAGTACATTCAGCGCCGTTTCCCGAGCAGACATAGTTAGTCCTCCAGCGGATGGCCACGGAAATAATCCGGTGCGCTCATCCGTTTACCGCCCTCTGCCTGCAGCATACGGATCTCGACAGCGCCCTCACCGCAAGCGACCTGCAAGCCTGTTTTTGTCAGGCCCAGGATCTTTCCGGGCGCACCGTGACCGTCTACAATGGCGGTGGCGTGGATCTTGAAATTCATTCCGCCCAAAACAGCCGTTGCCACGGGCCAGGGATGCAAGCCACGAACGTGATCGTGAACCTGCTGCGCGGTCTTGCTCCAATCAATGGGGCACATAGTCTTGTCCAGCATCGGAGCGTAGCTGACCTGCTCAGGATCCTGAGGCGTTGCGGCAACTTCGCCCTTTTCGATCTTATCAAGGGTGTTGACCAACAGCTCAGCGCCCAAAACCGCCAACCGATCCAGCAGTTCACCTGCTGTTTCATCAGGGCCGATCTCCGTCCTGGTGGCGTCGATGATATCGCCGGCATCCATTTCTCTTACGAGATACATCGCCGTTACGCCGGTTTCCTTCTGGCCGTCCAGCACCGCCCACTGATAAGGGGCAGAGCCACGGTACTTGGGAAGCAGGCTGGCGTGAATGTTGATACAGCCAAATCGGGGAATGTCCAGCACGCTTTGTGGCAGAATACGGCCATAGGCAACCACTGCCACCACATCGGGCTGTAAATCCGAAAGGGTATGCACAGTTTCCATCTCTTTGAAGTTCTCCGGCTGATACACCGGAATTCCTGCCGCCAAAGCAACTTCCTTTACGGGGGAGAATGTCATCTTCATTCCTCTGCCCTTGGGACGGTCGGGCTGGGTGTACACCGCAACCACATCCGATCCGTCCTCCAATATTCTCTTCAGACAGGTCGCCGCGATATCCGGCGTGCCCATAAACACGACTCTCATTTATTATCCTCCAAAGGCTTAATCTTCGGCGTTGAGTTCCTCTTCGGTCAGGTAACGCTCCATAACCTCAGTATAGATAATGCCGTCCAGGTGATCCAACTCATGGCAGAAGCAGCGGCCGATCAGCTCTTCACCCTCAGCTTCAAACCATTCACCATAGCGGTCCTGCGCACGGACCTTCGCATAGTAAGGCCGCTTCACCAGGCCGTACTTACCGGGAACGCTGAGGCAGCCCTCTGCACCTTCCTGCTCGCCGTCGGTTTCAATAAGCTCCGGGTTAACAAGCTCCAGAATCTCATCGCCTACATCGACAATGACTACCCGGCGCAGAATGCCCACCTGGGGCGCTGCCAAGCCAACGCCGTTGGCTTCCAGCAGAGTTTCTTTCATATCATCCAGCAATATATGCAGCTTTCGGTCAAAGCTTACCACCGGCTTACACACCTTGTGCAGCGCAGGCTCTTTATCCGTCAGAATTTTTCTAAGGGCCATAGGGATTTCCTCTCTATTCTTCAAATCCGTTGATGTCCGCAAAGGCAGACACACCACGGTTTGCACCGTCCTTGGCAAATTGCCGCAGCATATGTGCCAGCAGCTGCCGCATTGGACGGGTCATTTTGCATTTCATTGTGAGCCGGTAGCGGAAATTGTAGTTGATCTTCGGCACAGCGCAGGGCGCAGGACCGAGGACTGTTGCATTCTCTTGGGTGTACTCCGGCATTTTCAGGCAGGCGAGCAAGCTGTCACGAAACTTCGCGGCACCGTGCAGCACCCGGGCTTCTTCCTGACCAACGAAGGTAATGGTAGTCAGATCGCCAAAAGGCGGGCAACCCTGCACACGGCGCAGGCCGATCTCCATCTCATAGAAGCCGTCATAATCCTGTTTCGCTGCCAGCTCCAGTACCTTGTGCCTCGGCACCATCGTTTGGATCACCGCCCGGCCGGGGGTATCGCCACGTCCGGCTCTGCCGACCACTTGGGTCAGCATATTAAAGGTGTTCTCCGCAGCCCGGTAGGAGCCGGAATACAGGCTCAGATCCGCGTCCAGAACCCCCACCAGGGTCACATTGGGCAAGTTCAGGCCCTTGGCCACCATCTGTGTGCCCACCAGGATGGGGATATTCTCCTTCTGGAAGCGGTCCAGAATTATTTCATGG
>JAZSCE010000043.1:0-5197 GCA_045602725.1 Faecousia sp.
GGGCACAGCCGATAGAGCATAGTAAGGATCAGCGTGCGGATTTGGAAGCCGTCCACATCCGCATCGGTACAAATAACTACCTTGTTCCAGCGCAGGTTATCAATATCAAAGGTGCTCAGTTCCTTAGCCTTCTTCCCCTGCACTTCCACACCGCAGCCAAGCACCTTCATCAGATCTGTGATGATAGGGGATGCGAAAATACGGGTATAATCCACTTTCAAGCAGTTAGGTATCTTACCGCGCACGGGCATAATGCCCTGGAACTCCGCGTCACGGCTCTGCTTGACACTGCCCAATGCAGAGTCACCCTCCACAATGTACAGTTCCCGTTTTTCCGGATCCTTACTACGGCAATCCACGAACTTCTGCACCCGGTTGGAAATATCCAGCTTGGTGTTCAGCTGCTTTTTGGTGCTGGTTTTTGCGCGCTCGGCAGATTCTCTTGCACGCTTGTTGATCAGTATTTGATTTGCAACAAGCTCTGCCTCCTGCTTATTCTCAATAAACCAAACCTCAAAGCGTTCCTTCAGGAATGCAGTCATTGCCTCCTGGACAAACTTGGAGTTAACAGCTTTCTTGGTCTGATTTTCAAACGCTGCAATGGTCGAGAAGCAGTTTGTTACCATCACAAGGCTGTCCTGAATATCCTGATAGATGATCTTGCTCTCGTTCTTGCCATACTTATTGTTTTCACGCAGATATCTGTCGAATGCTGCCACCAGACCGAAACGCACAGCACGGTCAGGGCTGCCGCCGTGCTCCAGCCAGGAGGAGTTATGGTAGTATTCCACCATACTGACCTTTTTACTGAAGCAGAAGGATGCTGTTATCCGCAGCTTCATTTCTTCCCGGCTCTCCGCATCACGGCCACGGCGCTCAGTCTCCCAAAATACGGGCATTGTAAAGGCATCATCGCCTACAGTTTCTTCGATGTATTGCTGGATGCCGTTTTCGTAGTAGAATTCTTCCTCTTCAAACCGTTTGCCCACCTGATTGCGGAAGATAAAATGCACGCCCTTGTTGGCAATGGCCTGCCGGCGCAGCATATCCCGGAAATACTCCACAGGGATATTGATGTCCGTAAAGACCTGGCTGTCCGGCTTCCAATGGAACAGCGAGCCGGTCTTTCTGCCGCGGTCAGTAGGCTCCTTCTTCATACCGCCCTTGTTCTTGCCTCTTTCAAAGTGCAGATCATAGCGGAAGCCATCACGGCGGACGGTAACATCAAAAAACTCAGAAGCGTACTGGGTCGCACAGGCGCCCAAGCCGTTCATACCCAAAGAGTAGGAATAGCTCTCCACGCCCTTGTTGTACTTGCCGCCTGCGTACATTTCGCAGAAAACAAGCTCCCAATTGTAGCGTTTTTCCTTTTCGTTGTAGTCCACAGGACAGCCGCGTCCAAAATCCTCAATCTCAATACTGAGATCCTCATAGCGGGTGACGATCACTCTGTCACCGTGACCCTCACGGGCTTCGTCAACAGCATTGGAAAGGATCTCAAACACTGCGTGCTTGCAGCCTTCCAAATCATCGGAGCCGAAAATGACCGCAGGGAGTTTGCGGACACGTTCCTCGTCCTTCAGCAACGATATACTATCGTTTCCGTAATCTTCGTATCTTTTAGTAGCCATAATTATTACCTGCCATAGTTATCCATTTTAGCATCCATTATTATACGCAATTTTTGCCAAAAAGTCAACCTTTTGTGCTTTTCCGGCGTTAATGACACAAAATCTTGGGTTTCCGTAAAAAGAAGCCGACCTGTGGATTTTCACAGGTCGGTTTTTAATTCTTTTATCATATATTTTCCGCTGCCGGCTTGCCGCAGAAGCTTGTAGCCGCATTTTTCGTATAACGCCCTTGCGGCGAGATTTCGATCCGCCACATATAGCACACATTCCTGACAGCCGGCGTGGATCGCTTCCCTTTCCATCAGTCGCAGTGCTTGCGCTGCATATCCTTTGCGCCGATATTCTTCCCATATAACAAAATCGCACAGAAAGCATTGCTTTTTGCCGTTCATTTCCTCGTGGAGCGTCCAAATAAAGCCAACAATTTCATCGCCGTTAATGATCGACCTCAAAAAATTGTTTTCCGTGTGCAAACCATCCGGCAGCATCCCGGCAAGTTCTTTGATTGCTTCTTTAATCGCCACTTCCTGAGCTATGCGCTTCTCTTCCATCAATTCCCTTGCGTGATCCTCCACACTCCAGCGATAGAAGGCTTCATATTCTTGCTTTGACATTGTTCGAATTACGATGGACATAAGATATCCCTCTCACAAAAACTGCCGGAAGGCCGTGGGCAATGCAGCATCCGCTTCGATTTCTTCCCGGGTCAGCCAGGTAAAGTCCCCGCCGATTGCATCCACCTCAAGATAATAGCCGCGCATCTGCCAGATAATATGGGTAAAAATGTGGCTGCGTTCCACCTGACGAATCACATTCTTCGGCTTTAGTCCCATCTTCTCCACAGCTTCCAGCGCTTGCGCTGTTTCCAGCTTCCCCGGCACATTGGGGAATTGCCACAGCCCGGCCAGCAGGCCGGAATTTTCCCGCTTTTGGATGGCAATGCTTCCATCGCAGCTGAGGATAAAAACCGTCTTGTCCTCTTCCCTTTTTGCCCGTTTCGGCACTCTTACGGGGTATTGCTCCGCTGTACCATGGATAGCACTGCCGCAAAATTCCCGGCAGGGACATTTTTCGCAATCCGGCTTGCGATTGGGTCCGCAAACCGTTGCTCCCAATTCCATCAGCGCCTGGGTAAAATCTCCCGCTTCCGCCGGGTAAACCTCCATCAGCTTCTGCCGGACGGATGCTTTGTAAGCCGGCCAGTCAATGGGCGTTTCCTCCTCGGTCAGCCGGGAGATCACACGCAGGACATTGCCGTCCACCGCCGGTATCGGCTGATCATACGCAATGGAGCAAATTGCGCCGGCGGTATATTCACCTACACCGGGCAGCGCCAGCACATCCGCATATTCCTTGGGAAATGCGCCGGCTTGCACAATGGCCTGCGCCGCCTTTTTGAGATTGCGCACCCGGCTGTAATATCCAAGGCCTTCCCACAGCTTGTGAAGGGCATCGTCGTCGCAGTTTGCCAAAGCTTCCACAGTGGGCAGCGCCTCCAAAAAGCGGCGGTAATAGCCCCTCACAGCCTCCACACGGGTCTGCTGCAGCATAATTTCCGACAGCCAAATGTGGTAAGGCTCTTTATCCTGCCGCCAGGGCAGCTCCCGCCGATTCTCATAATACCAGGGCAGCAACGCCTGGGGCAATTTTTCAAAAATATTCAAGCGTACCGCCTCCTTGCAAATAAATTATACTATCGCCGCGCAGGAAAATCAATGCGCAAGATTTTGACATTCTCCGGTCAATCTGCTATAATGGCAGCATCTGAAGCAGCGGAGGTTTATTATGCGAAGATTATTTGCATTTTTCTTAATATTCGCCCTGATGTCAGGGCTTGTGATGGGTGTCAGCGCCGCACCGGATACCCAGGATATCACCGGCACTACCACCATCAGCGGCAGCGGTTACAGTTCCTTTGGCTTCCTTGCAGACAAGGACATCGCCGCTTACAAAACCTCCAGCGGTAACGCATCCATCACGCTAAGCAACGATCAGGGTATCGGTAGCCTTTACCTGATGTTTGATCTTGAATACGGCGAATATACCATTACCGCCAACGGCAAGACCTTCACCGCGGGTAAGCACGAGATCCTCCACGAGTATGTGGACCTGATTGCTGCTTTCGGTACAGCGCCCAAATCCGTAACCCTGGATTTTGCCAATGGCAGTGTGCGACTTAGCGAGATCTATACATTCTCCGGAACAGACGTACCGGACTTCGTCCAAAAATGGTATGCTCCCCACGAGAACGGTGCTGACCTTGTCCTCTTCGCCACTCACGGTGATGACGATCAGTTGTATTTCGCCGGTCTGCTTCCGCTGTATGCGAAAGCAAAGGACTGCAGGCTGCAGGTCGTTTACCTGACAGATCACCGCAATACCACCAGCGGCCGCATCCACGAAATGATCAACGGTCTATGGGCTGTGGGCGTACGGGCATACCCGGTATTCGGTCGTTTTGCCGACTTCCGCATCGATGATTTGGAAGAAACCTATCGCACCTACGAAAACAGTTACAACACCTCCCGGGACGAGCTGCAGGGCTTCGTTGTGGAACAGCTCCGTCGGTTTAAGCCCCAGGTGGCTGTGGGCCACGATCTGAAGGGCGAATACGGTCACGGAATGCATCAGGTCTATGCGGATCTGCTGACCAAGGCGATCGCTTTGACCAACGATGCCGCCAAATTCCCGGAATCCGCGAAAAAGTACGGCACTTGGGAGCTTCCCAAGCTGTATCTGCACCTGTACGAAGAAAATCCCATCGTAATTGATTACGATCAGCCGATGGATGTCTTTGATGGCCTAAGCGCATTTCAGGTAACCCAAAAATACGGCTTTCCCTGCCATGTGTCCCAGCAATGGACGGGCTTCCGCACCTGGCTCAACGGCTATGACGGAGAGATTACAAAGGCATCCCAAATTGAAAAGTACAACCCCAGCAAGTTTGGTCTGTATCACTCTGCCGTGGGCGAAGATGTGAAGAAAAATGATTTCCTGGAGAACATCACCACCTATGCAGAGCAGGAGCGCTTGGAGCAAGAACGCCTGGAACAGGAGCGTTTGGAGCAGGAACGGCTGGAGCAGGAGCGTTTGGAGCAAGAGCGGCTGGAAAAAGAGCGGCTGGAGCAGGAGCAGCTGGAGCGTGAGCGACTGGCGCGTGAGGCACAGCGCAAGAAAGAGCTCACGATTGCCGCCATAATTTTGATAGTTTTGGTCGTTTTGCTGGTCTGCGTAGTAAGATTCCGGGCAAAGGGAAGAAAACGGAAAAAATAATCCAAATTTTCGAAAAAAGTACTTGCATTTTATTAACTGATGTGCTAATATACTTAGGCGCTTAAATGCGCTTATGCGCCGATAGCTCAGTTGGATAGAGTGACTGACTACGAATCAGTAGGTCGGGGGTTCGAGTCCCTTTCGGCGTACCAAAAAACCAGATACCCATTTGGGTATCTTGTTTTTTTTTTACATCGGAAGGGACTTGAACAATTAAATGCAGATGTCCGGTGGACATCTGCTGGATGCGGTCAAGTCCGCATCCACACCTTGGTGTAACGAGTCCCTTTCGG
>JAZSCE010000044.1:0-19704 GCA_045602725.1 Faecousia sp.
GCACCCTTAGCTCAGTTGGTAGAGCAACTGACTCTTAATCAGTGGGTCCCGGGTTCGAGTCCCTGAGGGTGCACCAATGGCCCATTGGTCAAGTGGTTAAGACAGCGGCCTCTCACGCCGTTAACATCGGTTCGAATCCGGTATGGGTCACCAAAAGTTTGTGTTGATTGTCATGTGGGTCCACCTGTTCCCATCCCGAACACAGAAGTTAAGCACATGTACGCCGACGATAGTTGCCGGGTGACTGGCCGTGAAAATAGGTAACGCAAACACAAGGAAGCAGCACACGAAAGTGTGCTGCTTTTCTTTTACATTACTACGACGAAGGATGCCTGCAACAGTCCCCCGGACTGTTGCGGACGGCATGACGATAGTTGCCCTAGGCGTGAAAATAGGTAACGCAAACACAAAGAAGCCTCGACAGAAATGTCGGGGCTTTTCTTTATTCAAAATGAAAATAAGGGCGGTTGTTAATCGCTCCTACAAGATATTTCCACAGAAATTTTAACATCCCTCTTGACAATTGAACACACATTCAATTATAATGGTTGAGCGGACATTCAATTATGGAGGTTATCTTATGCCGAAGAATGAATTTATTTGCGATTGCCATCCAATCGACGTGGAATTGGTTTCGAAAACAAAAGATTCGATGCCGAAAAATGAGATGATTAAGGATGTTGCCTGCTTTTTCAGCGTTGTTGGCGATATGACCCGGTGCAGGATCTTATTTGCCCTGAGAGAAAATCCTATGTGCGTTTGCGATCTTGCCAATGTACTTTCTATGACCAAGTCATCAATTTCCCATCAGCTGCATAAGCTGAAAACAGCAGGCTTTGTGAAATGCGAGAAAATGGGCAAGCAGGTGTTTTATTCCCTGGACGATGACCACGTTTGCGAGATTTTTGATGTTTCCCTTGAACATTTGAAGCACAGAGAAAAGGAGAATAGCGATGAGGAGTGAGAAGAATATTCTGATTGCCTTTCTGTTGAACCTGGCATTTTCTGTTTTTGAGCTTGTCGGTGGATTTTTTACCAACAGCGTGGCGATTATGTCCGATGCACTACACGATATCGGCGATGCGGCCAGCATCGGTATCTCCTATTTTTTGGAGAAGAAAAGCAAGCGGCAGCCGGATAACATTTACACCTATGGCTATCTGCGCTATTCGGTGATGGGCAGCGTAATCACCGTGCTAATTTTGCTGACAGGCTCGGTCCTGGTGGTGATCAATGCGGTGAATCGCATTTTTATCCCGCAGGAGATTCACTATAATGGGATGATCTTGTTTGCGGTGATTGGTGTGGCTGTCAATTTCCTGGCAGCGTTTTTCACCCGGCACGGAGATTCGCTGAATCAAAAAGCGGTGAATCTGCATATGCTGGAGGATGTGCTGGGATGGGCAGTAGTGCTGATAGGCGCCATTGTGATGCGCTTCACGAATTGGAAGCTGATCGATCCTATTTTGTCTATCGGTGTTGCGGTTTATATCTTTATTCACGCGTTTTTTCACCTGCGAGAAGCGCTGGATTTGTTCCTTGTGAAGCTGCCCAAGGGCGTGGATGTGGAGCAGATAAAGCACCATTTGACAGAGATCGATGGCGTTGAGGGTGTGCATCATATCCATATATGGAGTCTGGATGGGACGCAGAATTATGCCACGATGCATATTGTAACCGATGGTGATCCGATGACGGTCAAAAAGGCTGTGAAAGAAGAACTGCACGAGCACGGCATTGCCCACGCAACGCTGGAGCTGGAAAGCAGGGATGAGACCTGTAATGAGGAACATTGCCACATTCAAGCAGCCTGCGGACATCATCACCACCATCATCATCACTAAAAGAGAAACCGGGGAGCAATTGCTCCCCGGTTTTTATCAATACTGATTCGGGATGTTGTACCGGGCAAAGAATTCGTCCAGATCCACAACGGTGCTTTCGTGTCGGGACTGCTCGGCAGCGAAGCAGAGCAGGTGATTCTTTACGGAAGTGGCAATATCGGCGGCACGGTAGCCGGTGTAATTGCCGATCAAGTAATCGTACAGTTCGCTGATGATGCCCTCGTCACCGCCACCGTGGCCGCTGTGCGCAGAGCCCTTGATCTCAACGGGAACGGTGGAGTACTTTTTGTCAGCGAAGGTGTAAATTGTGATCTCGCTGTCGCTCATATTGGCATACAGCTCGCCCTTCGTGCCGAAAATGCGGATATATCTGCCGCCGGCATTAAAGGCGTTCATAGAGAAGCTGACGGTCACCCGATCTGCAAACTCCATATTGACCACCTGATGATCCACAACATCATTATTGGCCTGGAATACGCAAAGACCGTAGTCTGTGGTCTGCAGCGCCTTCATCACATCCTCGTCTGTGGGCTTGGGGGCAGTGGAGATGCCATTGGTGGCAGCACCGCGGAACCAATCGTTCTCTTTGTCGTTATAATAGAGCTTGATGCAATTGTAGGGGCAGGTGTCGGCGATGGGGCAGCCACCGTCTGCGCAGCGCTTGGGTGCGCCTGCAGGAGCGTTCTCCGGGCGGAAATAGGTGAGCGCACCAAAGGATTGAATTTTCTTGCAGGGCTTGCCGATGAGCCACTGCAGAATGTCCATATCGTGGCAGCATTTTTGCAGCAGCATCGGTGTGGACTCTGCCTCGCTGTGCCAGTTGCCACGCACAAAGCTGTGGCTTTGATGCACATTACCAACGGCCTCGACGGCGGTTACGGAGATGATTTCACCAATGATGTCTTCCATCAGCAGCTGCTTCACACGGCCATAGAAGGGTGTATACCGCAGCACATGGCAAACAAGAACGTGGACACCTTTTTCCTGCGCTGCGTGGACAATGTCGGCGCATTCCCGGACGGTGGGAGCGGCAGGCTTTTCCAGCAGCAGGTGATAGCCCAGGTCAATGGCTTTCAGCGCCGGCAGGTAATGATCGTGATCCATTGTAGCGATTACGGCCACATCTGCCATTTGGGGCTGCTGCAGAATCGTCTCCCAGGAGTCGTAGCAAGCATCCTCCGGCAGATTGCAGATCTGACGGATTTTTTCCTGATTGGCTTTCTGAGGGTCGGCCACGCCGACAACTTGGAATTTATCCGGCATTTGGGACATAAAACGGGCGTAATGCGTGCCGCGGTCGCCTGCGCCGATGATAATAGCGGTTAACGGTTTCATAGAAATCCCCCTGGATCTTTGCTTTATTTGATTATATATGAGTCAAAAAACAAAAACAAGGACAAAAGCTGAAATTTACCTGAAAAATCAATTTTCTGTATTTTATAGTTGTAAAATCCAAGTAAATGCTATATAATAAATTGGTTAAAGAAATCTGATATTGGAGTTGCAAAATTATGCAGAACGAGACTTTGGAACTGCAAAAATACTTACAGCCGGGTAAGCGAGTTCACCTTGTAGGCATCGGCGGTGTTTCTATGCGCCCGTTGGGTCTGGTGCTGAAGGGAATGGGCCTGCAGGTTTCCGGTTCGGATATGAATTCTTCCGTTTCTACCGATGAGCTGATTGCCCAGGGCATCCGGGTGCAGATCGGCCACCGGGGCGAAAATGTAGAGGGTGCGGACTGCATCATCCGCACCGCTGCTGTACATAATGACAATCCGGAGATTGCCAGCGCCCGTGTGTTGGGAATCCCTGTATTTGAGCGTGCGCAGGCCTGGGGCGTCATTATGCGTGAGTACAAGAATGCGATCTGCATTTCCGGTACCCACGGCAAGACCACGACCACCTCTATGGTCGCCCATATTTTGATGGAAGCCCAGTGGGATCCTACGGTGATGATCGGCGGTTTCCTGCCACTGCTGAACGCAGGACACCGGGTAGGCCATGGCGATACCATCCTGCTGGAGAGCTGCGAATACTGTGATTCGTTCCTGAATTTCTTCCCGTCCCTGGCGGTGGTGCTGAATATCGAGGCGGATCATTTGGACTATTTCAAGGACCTTTACGATGTGGAAAAGTCCTTCCGCCAGTTTGCCCAGCTGTCTACCAATGGCATCCTTGCCAACGGTGATGATAAAAATACAGTTGAAACTCTGAAGGGTATGGACTATGTCAGCTTCGGTTTTGGCAATAACAATCGCATTCGTGCGGTGGATGTCTCCGGCGATTGGCGGCGATTTGATGTGATCTGCGATGGCGAGAAATATTGCCATCTGGAGCTGCCGGTTTACGGCCATCACAACGCCATCAATGCCCTGGCAGCAGCCGGCGTGGGCTGGATTTTGGGCATCTCCGGCGAAGCGGTGGAGCGCGGCTTGGCTACCTTCCACGGCGCAGGCCGCCGTATGGAGTTCAAGGGAACCTATAACGGCGCTGACATTTATGATGACTACGCCCACCATCCCAGTGAGCTGGAAGCCACTGTAAATGCTGTTCGCAATATGGGCTACAAGCGGATCATTTTCGCATTCCAGCCCCATACCTACACCCGCACCTATACGCTGTTCAACGATTTTGTAGAGCAGCTGCGCAAGCCGGATTTGGTGGTGCTGGCAGAGATCTATGCCGCCCGTGAGCGCAATACCGTCGGCATTTCTTCCAAGGATCTGCTGAAGGAGATCCCCGGATCCGTATACTGCGCAACATTGCCGGAGGTTACCAGCTATCTGCGTGCGCTGGCGAAGCCCGGCGATGTGATCCTGACGGTAGGCGCCGGCGACATTTACCGGGCCGGCGAGGCGTTGCTGAAATAAACTCCTGAAAACGAGGACGATCTATTATGGTGAAATATAGCGTATGCGTTCTGTTTGGCGGAATGAGCCCCGAGCACGAGGTTTCGCTCCGCTCCGCAGAGTATGTTTTGAACAGCCTGAATCCGGAGAAGTATAATGTGTTCCCGGTCGGCATTACCAAAGACGGCGATTGGGTGCTGTTTGGCTCCAAGGATTATTCTCAGCTGCCCAGCGGTGAGTGGATCAATTGCCCGGAAAACCGCCGTGCGGTGATTTCCCCGGTGCGTGGTCAGGGCCTGCTGAGCTTTGAGGGCGATTGCGTCGTCCGGGAGCGGATCGATGTGGTATTCCCGGTGCTTCACGGAGAAAACGGTGAGGACGGTACCATTCAGGGCCTGCTGCAGCTGGCTGGTATTCCCTATGTTGGCCCCCACGTCAGCGCGTCTGCGGTGTCGATGGATAAGACCTTGACAAAGCTGGTGGCAGATCAGGCCAATGTAACCCAGGCAGCCTGGGAGCTGGTTCGCAGCACCGAGCTGGATGCCCGTATGGAGGCGATCCTGGACGCACTGGAGACGAAATTCTCCTATCCGATGTTCGTCAAGCCTGCCGGCACCGGCTCCTCTGTGGGTGTGTCTAAGGCTCAGGACCGGGCGGCATTGAGCGAGGCACTCGTCAAAGCCGGCGCTTATGATAAAAAAATTCTTGTGGAAGAATTCATCCACGGCCGTGAGGTGGAGGTTGCAGTTATGGGCAATGACAGCCCTGTTGCTTCCATCTGTGGTGAGATCGACGCCGGTGCGGATTTCTATGACTACGATGCCAAGTATGTGACGGATACCTCCGTTGCCTATATTCCTGCCCGAATTTCCGAGGAGGTGGCGGAAAAGGTCAGAGAGTCTGCGGTGCGCATTTACAGTGCCATCGGTTGCCAGGGCCTGTGCCGTGTGGACTTCTTTGTCACCTATGAGGGCGACCGGGTGGTCTTTAATGAGATCAACACTCTGCCTGGCTTTACCTCCATTTCAATGTATCCCAAGCTGTTTGCTGCCAGCGGCATCCCCGGGGAGCAGCTGATCGACCGGCTGATCGAGCTTGCAGTGGAGGCCAACCAATGAAGCAGACAGTAATGCTGAGCATCTTGGGTCGGCAATCCTATGCGGACCAGGAGCCGGACAGCATCGAGCTGGTGACGGAAGGCACTATGGAATTCCGGGACGGCGGCTGGGAGATCGCTTATGAAGAAAGCGAGCTGACAGGTCTTGCCGGCGTGTTCACTACCTTCCGGATCGAGCCCGGCAAGGTGACCTTGAGCCGCAGCGGCAAGCTGAAATCCCAAATGGTCTTTCAGCAGGGCGTGACGCACCAATCCCTGTACCAAATGGAATTCGGCACGCTGATGATCAGCGTCAAGGCCACCAATCTGTTCTTCGATATTACCCCCGAAGGCGGCGTGATCGACCTGATTTACGATATTGAGATCGAAAATGCGGCAACCGGCGTCGTTGAGTATCATTTGGATATTCGCGCGATCTAAAAAATAACAGCCACAGCGATGTATCGCTGTGGCTGCTTTCTTTTATTCATCTGCAGAAGAAGGCTCCTCGGTAGGCGCTTCGGTTGGCTCTCCAGTGGGATCTTCCGTAGGCGCTTCGGTTGGCTCCCCAGTAGGCTCCTCGGTAGGCTCCTCGGTAGGTGCCTCTGTGGGCTTTTCGGTGGGTGCCGGTGTAGGCGCTTCAGTAGGTGCCGGCGTGGGTGCCTGCGTAGGTGCCATTGTGGGTGCCTCGGTGGGCGCATCCGTAGGTGGCTCAGTAGGCGGCACATCAATCTTTACCACAACCCGATCCAGCTTGGAATAAGCAGAGGTGGCAATCAGATTTTCAGAGATCAGCGTACCGGTATCCTTGGAATACTTGCGGATATAGGTGCTGACATCATAGCCGGTGATGGGCTGGACGAGAATATCGCCGTCCTTGTGCTTGCCGGGATTGTCCTTGGACATAATGTTGTAGACGGTGGTGGTATCCTTGATCTTGTCTACCTTGTAGGTGATCTCGACGGTGTAATCCCGCTTGTCGGTGCCAATCAGGGTGATGGTGACCTTGTTGCCAACGAGGGTAGCATCAATCCGGATGGGCTGCTCTGTTGTGTTGCGGAAGCGGAAATCCAGCTGTCCGTAGTAGACCTCAGCATCAAAGCCGGCGGCCACAAAGCTGGGGGCGTAGCTGTGGGTATGGCGCTCCAGGACCTCCAAATCGGCCATCAGTACACAGTTGTACAGGGTACTTGCCACCTGGCTGATACCGCCGCCTACTACCTCACGGTAGGACTTGCCTACATAGGTGTTGACTGCGTAGTAGCCATCCTTGATGGTGGGCTCGCCAATCAGCTGATTGAAGGAGAATTCCTCACCGGACTTGACAATCGTTCCGTTCAGCAGATCACAGACCAGCTTCAGGTTGGTATTCCAGGCCGCATCGGCATTGGACATAGTGGAGTAGCTGGAGAGGGTATCCTGGAACATTTCCTTGGAATAGAAGTCGGCGGTGATGTCGGGCTTGATGTAGCGTAGCTCCAAAGTGATGGTCTCACCATACTTGGCGCTTTCAATTCTGGTGCGAAGATCCTCTTTGGTTACGCCATAGCCGTATTGCTCAGGTGTGATTTGCAGCGTTTCGGGATCGATCTCGGCATTGACAGCCTCGGTGCAGTACAGGGCGAACAATTCGTCCAGGTTGACCGGATCGGGTGCAACCTCTGCGCAGGTGCCTACAACCTCAAACAGATTGATATTGTAAGCATCCAGCACCTGCTGATACAGCTTGTCAATGTTCAGGCTATATTCTGCAGTGCCCATATTGATGGTAAGGGTTTGATGTACGGTAGCAGTGTTGATCTCCTCCGCGCTCAGGTTGGGACGCGTGCCCTCCACAGAGTGGGTGGTCTGCTTCAACGTGGTGCTGTACTGCTTACCCAGCTCCTTGATCTGATTTTGAATGTAATTGGTATCCAAACTCAGATAGGGGAGAATATTGACGGTGTAGGAAGCCTGAGCCTGACCGCCATTGCGGCCGTGATTATAGGCTGCCTCCACAACGGCATCCACATTTAATGTGGCACCGGTAGAGTTGGGAGAAAGCAGGATCTGGGTGTCCAGAACCTTTACCGTCATATCCAGCTTGCTGAAGGTATTGTCCGTTGCCTGGTGCAGAGCTGCCTTAGCCTGCTCCGGGGTCATACCGCCAAGGTCAATGCCAGCGGCAAACACCTTTTGCTGGATCAGGCCATCCTTGGGGGCGTTGGAGCCCACCAGGGAGAAAATACCGATAATGGCAGCGATCAGCAGAACAGCGGCAACGCTGCACAGTGTGATAACCAGGATCTTCTCTTTCTTCTTTTTCTCAGCGGTAGCCTTGCGGCGCTCGGCAGAATTGGGCCGCTGACCCGGATTCTTGGATCGCTGCGGCCTGCCAGCAGCTTGCACATTCAGCCGCTGGGTAGCATCGGAAACCTCACCGGCAGGTGTGCCGAGATCCAGCCGGGTTTCGTCCATATGATCCTTACTGATAGTAAACATCTCCTATCTATTCAGCGGTAAAACCGCGCGAAATGGTATAGTGATACACAGCCATTATAGCATATTTCAGAAAAAAAGCAATTACGATTCGTAACCAATTCAGGGAAGAAGCGGAAAAACGCACATTTTGTCAGCTTTTACAGTACTTTTTGTACCGGGAAATGAACACACTGCTCTGTTTCAGACTGTCCACACCGGAGGAAAGCCTCAGCCGCAGGGTGGGCAGCTTGGCGGTGGCTACAAATTGAACTCTTGCCTTATAATCGGGGTCTGCGCACAAAGCGGTGACGGCCTCAAAATTAAGATTGTGCAGCGTAAACAGCACATCGCCGGCCTTCTGCCGAATGTCTTGAATACCCACCTGCTGTGCCTGGGCACGAAGTAGCGCAATGCCGATCAGATTCAGCACGCCCTTCGGTGGCTCGCCGTAACGGTCGATGATCTCATCCAGCAGATCGTCCGCATCCTCCTGGGTGCGGATGGCTGCCATTCGGCGGTAAAGATCCATTCGCTCCTCGCCACGGGATACATACTCACGATCCACATTGGCGGTGACATTCAGATCGGCGGTGCAATCCGGCAGCTTGGGCGCTTCGCCCTTTTCCTCCAAAACCGCTTCGTCCAGCAGCTTCAGGTACATATCGTAGCCCACGCTCATCATATGGCCGGATTGCTCTGCACCCAGCAGATTGCCGGCACCACGAATCTCCAGATCACGCATTGCGATCTTGAAGCCGGAGCCGAATTCCGCAAAATCCCGGATGGCAGACAGCCGTTTTTCCGCAACCTCGGTCAGATTCTTGTCCGGGCGGTAGGTAAAGTAGGCATAGGCGTGGCGGGTGGAACGTCCAACACGGCCACGAAGCTGATGCAGCTGGCTCAGACCGAAGCGGTCAGCATTTTCAATAATCAGGGTATTGGCATTGGGAATGTCCAAGCCGGTTTCGATAATGGTAGTGCACACCAGTACCTGAATATCACCGTCAGCCATTGCGTGCATAATATCGCTGAGGGCATCTTCGCCCATCTGACCGTGGGCAACCGCAACGGAAAGACCGGGGATCCGGCTTTTCAGCGCGCTGGCACAGCGGTCAATGGTATCCACACGGTTGTGCAGGTAATAGACCTGGCCGCCCCGCTCCACCTCACGGCGGATCGCATCGTCAATGACGGCATTGTTGTGCTCCATTACGAAGGTCTGCACAGGATAACGGTCTGCCGGCGGCTCCTCAATGGTGGACATATCCCGGATGCCGGACAGCGCCATGTTCAGCGTTCTGGGGATGGGGGTTGCCGATAGGGTCAGCACATCCACACCCTTGGCCAGCTCCTTCAAACGCTCTTTGTGACTGACACCGAAGCGCTGCTCTTCATCTACGATCAGCAGACCGAGATCTTTGAATTCCACGGTTTTCTGCAGCAGCTTATGGGTGCCGATGATCAGATCCACAGTGCCGCTGCGCAGATTTTGGATGGTGCGCTTTTGCTCCGCAGCGGTGCGGAAACGGCTCAGTACATCAATGTTTACAGGGAAGCCACGGAATCGGGCAATGGCGGTTTGATAATGCTGCTGGGCAAGGACGGTGGTGGGGACCAAGATCGCTGCCTGCTTGCCGTCCATAATGGCCTTCATTACGGCACGCAGGGCCACCTCGGTCTTGCCGAAGCCCACATCGCCGCACAGCAGACGGTCCATCGGCGTGGGAGATTCCATATCACCCTTGATCTCGGCGATGCAGCGCAACTGATCGTCGGTCTCCGGGTAGGGGAAATTGTCTTCAAATTCCAGCTGCCAGGGCGAATCCGCAGCGAAAGCAAAGCCCTCCTGCCGCCTTCGGGCGGCATATAGCTGAATCAGCTCGGCAGCCATATCCTTGGCGGCCTTTCGGGCCTTGGTTTTTGTTTTCTGCCAGGCATCGGAGCCGATTTTGTTCAGGCGAACGGTGGCATCCTCGCCACCACCGCCAATATATTTGCTTACCAGGTCCAGCTGCATTGCCGGAACGTAAAGGGTATCTGAGCCCTGGTAGGCGATCTTGATATAGTCCTTCACAGCGCCGTCGATCCGGATCTGCTCCATAGCCACAAACCGACCAATGCCGTAATTTTCGTGGACCACCAAATCTCCGGGGGTCAGGTCGGTAAAGGAATTCAGCTTCTGCCGGTTGGTGGCAGATTTTTTTGCCTTCTTTTTCGGCTCACCGCGGGAGATCAACTGACCTTCCGTCAACACCGCCAGCCGGGAATTGGGATATTCCATACCGAAGGGCAGCGTGCCCTCTGCCAGCAGGATCTGCCCGGCTACGGGCATTTGGGTCAGGGGAATGGCGATGTGTGCCTTCAGCCCTTTGCTGCTCAGCAGCTCCTGCAGCAGCTCTGCCCGGCGGCGTGTGCCGCACAGGACCAGGGATGCAAAGCCCATCTTTTGATAGTGGGCAAGGTCGGCTGCGGCGGTGTCTAAATTGCTGCCATAGAAAGGCAGTTGCTTGGCAACCATAGGCAGCAACAGCTTGGGCGGACAATCCTCCGGGAAGGATGTGCCTCCAAAAGCGTCAAAGTAAATGACGGTGCGGTCACGCAGCTGGGTGCAGAAATCCTCCCATTGGGAAACATAGTCGCACAATTCGCCACACAGCAGACCGCCCTGCAGCATACTGTCCAGCTGCATACCCACCTCCTCGGTACGGGTGCGGGCGGTGCGCTTGAGGCTGCTCTGATCGCAGATGATGACGGTAGCATTTTCGGGAATATAGTCGAATGCGGTGGCAAATTCCGGATAAATCAGCGCCATATACCGGTCAGATGCTGGGTTGTGCAGGCCATTTTCGTACTTATCCAGATCTTTTTCCAAAGTCTTGATCAGCAGCTCGTTGATATGCTTTCTGCGCTTCTGCCGGGCAATCAGCAGATGCAGATCGTCACAAAGACCGGTAAGACCTTCTGGGTGCAGCCGGGGCTGCGTTTCGCCTACAGGCAGGATCACTACGCTATCGGTGTTTTCGGTACGGCGCTGGGTATCGGGGTCAAAATAACCCATAGTATCCAGTTCATCGCCAAAGAATTCCGCGCGGAAAGGCCGGTCAGCAGCCGGGGAGAAAATATCCACAATGCCACCACGCAGGGCAAATTGACCCGGACCCTCCACCATACCGCAGCGGCTGTAACCGGCAGCGGTCAGCCGGGCGGTCAGATCATTCAGGTTATATTCCTTGCCCACCTCCAGCGTAAAGGCGGCATCCATCAAAACCTGGGGCGGTATTGTCCGCTGACTCATAGATTCCCAGGTCATAATTTGCAGATCGGTTGCGCCACGGCGCAGATCAAACAGCTGCCGCAGCCGCTTTTGCTCCCAGGCACGGGATACCACAGCGCTGTCATAAAGAGTCAGCTCCCGGCTGGGGAGGATGGGGGCGGTGTCGCCCAGGAAGGCTTTCAGCTCTTCCTGCAGTTTTCTTGCCGCCATATCGTCCTGGCAGGGGATCACCATAGGCGCAGCAACTTCCCGGCTTAAACCGGCAATGATATGGCTGCGGTTGATCTGTCCGATACCGGTGACGGCGGCGGCTTGCCCATCGGCAATGCTTTGCAGCAGACTCCGGAATTCCGGCAGGGAATGCAGGGCAGATAGAAGTGTTTTCACGGTTTTTCCTCCACGCAACAATGCGGAAAGGGGGACAAGTACCCCCTTTCCGTGGTTTTTTGACAATATTTACGGTTTCGAGCCGTTATAGCGGTTAGCCGCTTCCGGTACACCGTGATCCATGATGCACAGTGCAGCTTCGACACTTCGCGCCAATGCAGACACGAGGGCTTTTTCTTCGCCGGCGCTGAAGCCGGACAAGACCCAATCAGCCAGGTCCTGCTGCTCGTGGGGTTTGGCACCCACGCCGATCTTCACACGGGGGAAGTCCTGACTTCCAACTTCGGCGATGATAGACTTAATTCCGTTATGACCGCCGGCGGAGCCATCGGCACGGACACGCAGCCGTCCGGGCTCCAGCGAGATATCATCAAACAAAACGATGATCCGCTGGGGCGGAATCTTGTAGTAGGCGCTTAGCTGCAGCACTGACTTGCCGGACAGATTCATAAAGGTCAGCGGCTTTAGCAGGTACAGCTTTTTACCGGCATAATTCGTCTGCCCGTACAGCCCCTGGAATTTGGCCCGATCCACCTTGCAGCCCAGCTTGGCGCTGAGCAGATCCAGCGCACGGAAGCCTGCGTTGTGACGCGTGTGGGCGTAATCTTTGCCGGGGTTGCCCAAACCGACAATCAGCCAGCTCTCACTTTTTCGGCCGAACACAGCTTAGAACAGATCGGCGATGGAAGTACCACCGTGGACGTGCTCAATGGCACGGGCGAAGATGGGTGCTACATCCAGGAACTTCAGCTTGCCGCTCTTTGTGTTGCCGACCTGGGGAATGGTATTCAGGAATACCATCTCCTCAATGGGGCTTTCCTCCAAGCGCTCATAGGCAGGGCCGGACAGAACGCCGTGGGTTGCGCAGGCATAAACCGCCTTGGCACCGCCGACTTCCACCAAAGCCTTGGCAGCATTGCACAGAGAACCGGCAGTATCAACGATATCATCGTACAGGATGCAGATCTTGCCCCGGACATCACCGATGACATTCATAACTTCACAAACATTGGCCTTCTGACGGCGCTTGTCTACGATAGCCAGGCCCATATGGACCTTAGCGGCAAAAGCGCGGGCACGGGCAACAGAGCCAACGTCGGGGGATACGACCACAAAATCTTCGTGGTTGAACTTATCCTCTGGGAACTTATCCAGGTAATATTTTACGAAAGAGGGGTTGCCCTGCAGGTGATCCAGGGGAATATCGAAGAAGCCCTGAATCTGCGCTGCGTGCAGGTCCATAGTCAGGATGCGGTTCGCACCGGCAGCGGTCAGAATATTGGCAACCAGCTTGGCAGTGATGGGGTCACGGCTCTTGGCCTTGCGGTCCTGACGGGCATAGCCGAAATAGGGGATGACAGCGGTGATTCTGCCGGCAGATGCACGGCGGCAAGCGTCGATCATAACCAGCAGCTCCATCAGATGGTCATTGACGGGCTTGCAGGTGGACTGGATCAGGAAAACGTCAGCGCCACGAACAGTTTCGTTCAGGGTAACTGCCACTTCACCATCAGCGAAGGTGTTGACCTGGCCGTCACCCAATTCAATGCCCAGATTCTTGCAAATGGTTTTTGCAAACTCGGGATTGGAATTGCCGGTAAAGACCATTAAGTGCTCTGCGTATGCGATCATCAGAACGTACCTCTCTTCATATATGTTTCTAGTCATTGCCCATAGATGGGCTTTTACACATTATACCATTAAAGGCAAGAAAAAAGCAATACGAATTCCCTAAAAAATCCAACTAAAAATCAGAAGATTACAGGCCGTTCTTAGGTGGATGTGTCTATTGCCTGCGGATGGCGAAATTTTGTTTGGATTTGTACTTGTACTGTTGCAAAGAATGTGGTATAATATTGGGTGAGATTTTATAGCAGGGGTGAACCCTATGAACGACAAAATTATCATTCAGGGCGCAAGAGAAAACAACCTGAAAAATATTAGCCTGACTATCCCCAGGGACAAGCTGATTGTCTTTACGGGCTTGTCCGGCTCCGGCAAGTCCAGCCTGGCGTTTGACACCATCTACGCCGAGGGTCAGCGCCGCTATGTAGAGAGCTTAAGCTCCTATGCACGGCAATTCCTGGGACAGATGGATAAGCCGGATGTGGACTCCATTGACGGACTGTCGCCGGCCATTTCCATCGACCAAAAGACCACCTCCAAGAATCCCCGTTCCACGGTGGGTACGGTAACGGAAATTTATGATTACCTGCGGCTTCTGGGGGCAAGGGCCGGTACGCCCCATTGCCCCAAGTGTGGCAAGGAGATCCGCCGGCAGACCATCGATCAGATTGTGGATCGGGTGGAAATGCTTGGGGAGGGCACCCGGTTTATCGTCCTTTCTCCCATTGTCCGGGGCAAAAAGGGCGAGCATCAGAAGATTTTTGAGGATGCCCGAAAGTCCGGCTTTTCCCGTGTCCGGGTGGATGGAATTGCGTACGATTTAACAGAAGAAATCACCTGCGAGAAGAATAAGAAGCACGATATTGAGCTGGTGGTGGACCGTTTGGCGCTGAAAGAGGGCCTGCGCCGCCGCTTGACCGATTCTATCGAGACAGCCTGCGCCCATAGTGGCGGCCTGGTGATCATCGAATTGCCGGCTACCGGGGAAGAGCTGACTTTCTCGCAAAATTACGCCTGTGAGGACTGCGGCATCAGCCTCAGTGAGTTGGAGCCGAGAATGTTCTCGTTTAACAATCCTGCCGGCGCCTGCCCTGACTGCACCGGCTTGGGCTTCCAGCTGGTGGCTGATCCGGATCTGGTGATCCCGGATAAGACCAAGTCCATTTTGGACGGTGCTATTCAGGCTTCCGGCTGGAGCAGCGCCCGCACGGACTCTGTATTCCGGATGTATTTCGAGGCGCTGGCGCAGAAATATCACTTCTCCCTGAGCGAGCCCTTTGAAAAGCTGTCTAATGAAGCTGTGGATGTGATTCTCTACGGCACCAAGGGCGAAAAGCTGCGGATGACCTATAACCGCGGCAATGGTATGGGCGTGCTGGAGCAGCCCTTTGAGGGCATTATGAACAATATCAGCCGCCGATTCCGGGAAACCCAATCCGATGCAGCCCGCAAGGAGCTGGAAGAATGTATGGCCAGCGCACCTTGTCCCCGCTGCGGAGGCAACCGACTTTCGGAGATTGCAAGGGCTGTGACGGTTGGTGGCATCGGTATTATGGATCTCTGCGCGATGAGCGTGGAAAAAGAGCTGGAATTTATGAAAAACCTCCGGCTGGAGGGTAATTTGGCTGTGGTTGCGGATCAGATCATCAAGGAGATCCGGACGAGATTGCAGTTTTTGAAGGATGTGGGCTTGGGCTATCTGACCCTGGCTCGTGCCGCGGGAACGCTGTCCGGCGGCGAGAGCCTGCGCATTCGCCTGGCCACTCAGATTGGCTCCTCGCTGATGGGTGTGCTGTATATCCTGGACGAGCCTTCCATCGGCCTGCACCAGCGGGATAATGACAAACTGCTGGCAACGCTGAAGCATCTGCGGGATCAGGGCAATACCCTGATCGTGGTGGAGCACGATGAGGACACCATGCGTGCCGCGGATTTCATCGTGGATGTGGGTCCCGGTGCCGGTAGCCGTGGCGGCGAAATTGTGGCGGCGGGTACGCTGGAGGATATCATTGCCTGCGGGCATTCTCTGACCGGTCAGTATTTGTCCGGCTTCAAGAAGATTCCCGTACCTTCTGCAAGACGCCGTGGCAACGGCGCAATGCTCAGCATCCGGGGCGCAACGGAGAATAATCTGAAAAATGTAGATGTGGATATTCCGCTGGGCACGCTGACCTGCGTTACCGGCGTATCCGGCTCCGGCAAATCCAGCCTGGTAGGCGAGGTGCTGAATAAGACCCTGCTTTCTCGCTTAAATCACGCCCGCACCCGTCCCGGTGCTTGCCGGTGCGTGGAGGGTCTGCAGCATTTGGATAAGGTTATCGACATTGACCAAAGCCCCATCGGCAGAACGCCCCGATCCAATCCTGCCACATATACGGGACTGTTTAATGATATTCGGGATTTGTTTGCCGCAACCAACGATGCGAAGATCCGGGGCTACGGCCCGGGGCGGTTCTCCTTCAATGTGAAGGGCGGCCGTTGCGAAGCCTGCAGCGGTGACGGCTTGGTAAAGATCGAAATGCACTTCCTGGCGGATGTGTATGTACCCTGCGAGGTTTGCCACGGTGCCCGGTACAACCGGGAGACCCTTGAGGTGCGCTACAAGGGCAAGAATATCTCCGATGTACTGGAGATGACAGCGGAGGAGGCTGTGGAATTCTTCGAGAATCAGCCCAAGATCCGCAGAAAAGCCCAAACCCTGGTAGAGGTCGGCCTGGGCTATGTGAAGCTGGGTCAATCCAGCACAACTTTGACCGGCGGTGAAGCCCAGCGTGTGAAGCTGGCAACGGAGCTGGCAAGAGTGTCCACCGGCCGCACCATCTATATTTTGGACGAGCCTACCACCGGCCTGCACGCAGCAGATGTGCATAAGCTTATCGATGTGCTGCAAAGATTGGTGGATGCCGGCAATACGGTGCTGGTGATCGAGCATAATCTGGATGTGATAAAAACTGCGGATCACATTATTGACCTGGGCCCGGAGGGCGGCGATGGCGGCGGGTTTGTAGTTGCCAGCGGCCCACCGGAAGATGTGGCGGCTGTGGAAGGCAGCTACACCGGCCAGTACCTGAAGCGCTATCTATGAAAAAACCTGACCCGGGAAACCGGGTCAGGCAAGTGTTACTTTTTCTCAATGCCGTAAAGATCAGACGGCAGGCTCTCGGAAAGCTCTAGCAGCTTGTGATCGTATCCGCCGGCGTAGTCCACGTGGATAATGGACTCCCGGACATTGTGATCGGTACGCTGCCGCAGCGCCATAGACATGGTAATGCGCGTGCCACCATCCGGCGTTTTCTCCAGCAGGACAGTACCGCCGTGGGCGGTTGCTGTGGCGTGGATCAGCACCATACCCAAGCCGATGCCGAAGCGGCTGTCTGCCAAACCGGGCTGCCGCTGATACTGCCGATAGAAGTTGGCAGGGGAAAGACCGGGCATATCCGATCCGCTGTTTTCCACAATCAGGTACAGCATATTCTTGCGGTGGGTCAGCCTGGCATTAATGGTACCGCCGGCAGGCGTAAACTTCAGCGCATTGGACACAATGTTGTGCACGGCACGCTCCAGCTTTTCGCTGTCTGCCATGCAGAAAATGGGCATTTGCGGATCGCTGTAGCGAAGATCGATCCCGGTGTATTCCACCAGGGGAGTTAAATTTGTGAACAGCTCTCTGACAAAATCGCAAATATCCCTGATCTCGAACCGGGAGGAGGAATCCTGGGAGTACCGATAAGCATCGGACATATTGCCAATCATACGCAGCATTTGGAACAGACCACGGTTGAGCTTGGCCACCTGATCCAGTGTTTCCGTATCGTTTTGCGCACCGATCAGCGGAAACAGCCGCTCTGTCACCGACAAAACGGAGGAGAGAGGGCCTCGTAATTCCTGGGCAGCCAGCGCCATGGATTGCAGCTCTGCCTGATCCTGCTCGTGATTCAGGACAAACAGATGGCTGCTTTCCAGCCGTGTGACGGAAGCATTGCAGGGCTGCGTGCCCAGGTTAAGGGTCAGCGCCAAATAGCCATCCTGAAAATCAGCGTATTCCTGGCTGCCGGTGGCAAGCAGATCCTGAATGTTGCTGCCGGTGCTGATCAAAAATCGGGATGCGGAAGGATTAACTTGTGTGATGATGCCGTCGCGCACCAAAAAGGCAGGATCGGAAATCTGATCCAGCATCATTACAATATCTTCTGTGTGCTCCATAGTGTCCCTCCTTACGGCTATAATGCGCAATTTCCCGGAAATCTTGCGCTACAAATTCCGACGAATTTCGACTATCTTTATAATAACGAAAAATTCCCAAAATAGCAAGGAAAATTCCAATAAGAAGGTGTAAAATATGCCATTGCACGACGGTCATCGACAGAGAGTGAAGAATCGCTTCAAAAATGAAGGCCTTGATCATTTTGAAAATCATCAGGTGCTGGAGCTGCTTTTGTTCTATTGCGTGCCTCGACAGGACACAAATCCCATTGCCCACAGACTGATTGACCGCTTCGGCAGTGTGGGTGCGGTGCTGTCGGCATCACCTGCGGAGCTGAAGCGAGTGGAAGGCGTCGGGGATAATATCGTGCAGTTTTTGCGCCTTTTTGGGGAATTAAACCGCTACAGCAAAAAGGAATGCCCCGTTGATATCATATTGAATGCGCCGGAGCTGTACTGTAAGTACTTGATCCCGGTTTTTGACAATAAAAAGAATGAGACGGTGTATTTGCTGTGCCTGGATGCCAAATGCAGGGTCATCAGCTGCAAGCTGGTAGGCGAGGGCAGCGTCAATTCTGCCGGTGTACCCATCCGTAGAATTGTGGAGATGGCGCTGGATGAGGGCGCAACCGCCGTGATACTGGCCCACAATCATCCCAGTGGCATTGCGATCCCATCGGATGAAGACAGAATGACCACTATGCGGCTTGCCCGGGCACTGAGTGCCGTGGAGATCGTTTTGGTGGACCACGTTGTGGTGGCAGAAGAGGAAGCTGTATCAATGGCGGTGTCCGGATGGTACAGCCCGCAGGATAACAATGTATACGCCTACTAAGGCGAAGAACAAGGAGTAAGCAGTTGGATAAGTTTCAGCTAAATTCTGAATACAAGCCAACCGGCGATCAGCCGGAGGCTATTACCGGGCTGGTAAACGGCATCAATTGGGGCCTGCGTGAGCAGACGCTGTTGGGCGTTACCGGTTCCGGCAAGACCTTTACAATGGCAAATGTCATTGCCCAACTGAATAGACCCACGCTGGTTCTGGCGCACAACAAGACGCTGGCGGCACAGCTGTGCTCGGAGTTCCGGGAGTTTTTCCCCAACAATGCGGTGGAATATTTCATCTCCTACTACGATTACTACCAGCCGGAGGCGTACATCGCCCATACCGACACCTATATCGAGAAGGATGCCTCCGTCAACGAGGAGATCGACCGCCTGCGCCATAGCGCCACCTCTGCGCTTTTTGAGCGCCGGGATGTGATCGTGGTGTCCTCGGTAAGCTGTCTGTACGGCTTGGGCGACCCGATTGACTATAAGAGTATGGTCATCTCCCTTCGAGTTGGTCAGGAACGGCCTTTGGAGGATATTCTGCGCAAGCTGGCGGAGATCCGCTATGAGCGCAATGACCTGGATTTTTCCCGTAACAAGTTCCGCCTGCGTGGCGATACGCTGGAAATCTATCCGGCTTATTGGTCCGGTCGGGCGATCCGGGTGGAGTTTTTTGGCGATGAGATCGACCGCATCAGCGAGATCAATGCCGTTACCGGTATGGCGGAGCGGTTTGTGGATCACGTAGCAATTTACCCTGCCAGCCACTATGTGGCATCCCGGGAGAAGCTGGAGCGGGCAATGCAGGAGATCCGCCGGGAATGCGATGAACAGGTGGCCTGGTTTCGCGCCCACGATAAGCTGATCGAAGCGCAACGAATCGCCCAGCGGACGGCATACGATCTAGAAATGCTGACCGAAATCGGCTTCTGCAACGGCATCGAGAACTATTCACGGGTTATCCAGGGCAGAGCCCCCGGCACACCGCCTACGACGCTGCTGGATTATTTTCCCGAGGATTTCCTGCTCTTTGTTGATGAAAGCCATGTAACGCTCCCCCAATGCAGAGCTATGTACGCAGGCGATCGCAGCCGTAAGGACTCCTTGGTAAATTATGGTTTCCGTCTGCCGTCT